>NZ_CDWRCL010000099.1:0-13431 GCF_977927575.1 Frankia sp. CcCS3 | reverse complement strand
TTTGCTCATCTGGCAGCGCGCCGCCCTACTCTCCGGCGGACCCCCCTGGGAAGAGCGATAACCAGCAGGGTTGTGCGGAATGATCGGCTGAATAGCATTCGCGGTCCAGCGCAAAGGGGCCGGGTCTACCAGAGCTCGGTTTACCAGAATTCGGTTTTTACTAGAATTCGGTGTTTACCAGAGTTCGGTGAGTGCGGCGAACAGCTGAAGCCGGTGCTGTAGCCAGCCGAGGGTGCGGAAGTTGCCGCCGAGGCTGGCGGGCGGGTTGCTGAGCAGGGTGTCCCGACGTAGGAGATCAGCAAAGTCGATGGTGGCGCCTACGGCTCCGGGCACGTTCGCGCGGGCCAGGATCGCGAGCATTTCGCTGGCCATGATGCCGTAGCCGATGCTGGTGGGGTGGACGCCGTCGAGCGCGATAAGACCTCCCTGGGTGCGGCCCCGGGCGTCGGAGAGGAAGAACCGGGTGTCGGGCCGGGGGTGCAGCTCGCGGAGCGCCTGGGGTAACGGATAGGGGCCGTACCGGTTCCACCAACTCGGCCGGGTGGTCGGGTCGTCGAGATAGCGGCGGTAGGCGAGCCGGTCCAGCAGGGCGCACAGGTCGAAGACCCGCCAGTCGTCACCGGCCTGCCGGTGCGCCCTGACGTGCTCGATGATGACTTGGTTGTACATGTCGATGGCGCTGTCGATCTGCCGGCACTGCGTCCCGGTCAGGCAGGGGTCGGCAGTGTCGAACTGGTCGTCGCTGATCCAGGCGTAGGTGTAGCGGGCGAAGTATCGCGAGCCTTCCGGCTTGTCGCCGACCCCGCGGGCGAGCGGTGCGACGGTGACGTGGGGGACGGTGACCAGCACGACATGCTGGGCTCCCACCTTTTCGATTTCGGTGACGAGCTGGTCGTACTCCTGCTGGAAGTGGGCGGGGCGCCATACCGTGTAGGCGTTCTTCCCGTTCAGGTCGGCGAAGTCGTCTCCGCTCCAGGCCAGCCGTAGCCCCAGAACGCTGGACAGCGCGTTGTTAGCCCCGAGGGCGACCACGAGCGTGCCGACGCCCTCGGCACCGAGTTGCTGCGCCGCCGTCAGCTGGGTGGTACCCGGGTCGCTGGGGCCGGCCAGGGTGCGCAGGGCAGCGATCGGCCCGTCGTTCTGGACCAGGAGCCTGCGCGGATTCCAGGACCGGCGGGCGGGGTGCTCGGCCAGCTGTTCCTGGCACCAGCCGACGTTCTTCGAGAGTGCGTCGCGGACATCCCAGCCGTAGATCGCGAGATTGTGGTTGAATTCCGCCTGCTCGACGGGGAGCCGGCCCGGGCCGAAGTCCCAGTAGCGTTGCACCCCCCGCGCCTGGGTGTACAGCGTGACTATCAGGCGTAGCGCGTGCGCCGGTAGCGGCCGGCCCTTGGTAATGGTGTCCGCGTGGCGCAGCAACTCCTCCATGTTGAGGGGGAGGCCGGCGCAGCCATCCGGCCCGGGATAGATCGGATAGCGAAACGGCGTCACCCCCATCGCCTCGGCCAGTAGAGCCGGCCACGACCGGTCGGTGTTGCGGACCGCCAGATTCTGGAAGCCATGGGTGAGCGAATCACCGATCGTCACGAGCGGATGGGCGACATCCACGTCGGACTCGACGGTGAACTCAATGCCGAGGTCGTCCCGAACAGGCTCCGGAGCCTCCGCGCTGATCACCAGCTCGTCCGGCGCTGGCACCTCCGGCACGGACATCGCGGCTCTCCTTCCCCCAACCCACGATTTCCCCGACCCACGATGCGTGAGTCGCCCCGAGGTCGAGAGCGCCATTGTGCACCCACGCACCTGTCCAGTCCCCCGAGCCCCCGGGGACCTGCTCGACCACCGGGATCGTCGCGTTCGACTCCGTGAACCGGAGGGGGTTGGCCGTGACGACGGGGTGTCCTCCCGAGGCGTCGTGTGGGTCAGCTCGGCGCACCCGGTGGCCGCCCGCCGGGCGCGCCGGACGGTGGCTGGCCGCCGGGGCACCGGCGGGCTGGCCGCTGGACGGGGTGGTCGTGGTGTCGACGCCGACGGCGAGGGAGACCGTGTAGCCGCTGGTGACGTTGCCGGCCACGGTGGCGAGCTGGCGGGCGCCGTCGTCGTCCCCGAAGACGTTGTCGCTGTCGAGACTGACCTGCGACAGGTTCGCGATCGACGCCTCGTAGCCCTGCTGCGCGTAGACCTGGTCGCAGACGTTCTTCGGCAGGGCGACCTGGGACGTGGCGATCGCTTTGGTGGCGTCGGTGATGCTGGCCTGGTCGGGGTAGACCTCGAAGTGGATGTGTGGCCAGCGTCCGCTGTAGCAGGCCGGGAAGATGCTGGTGAAGCGCACCTTCCCGGCCTTGTCGGCGATCTGGACGCCGCGCAGGTAGTTCTGGTCGGTGATGCCGTTGGTGTACATCGAGTAGCGGCCTTCGCGGTCACAGTGCCACACGTAGACGGCCACTCCCGAGAAGGGGACGCCGCCGGCGAGGTCGGTGATGGTCAGCTCCAGCGTCATGGGGACGCCTTCGGCGGTGCCGGTGGCTCCCCCGAAGCTGGACCGGATGTCGCTGCGGACCACGCCGCTCTGCTCGAGCACGTCCGGCCCGTTGGAACCGTCGCCCGGGTAGGGGCTAGCCGTCTCCTGGGGGATCTCCCCGGACGCCCCGCTGGTCGAGGCGGATGATGACGTGCTGGGCGACGCGGTGGAGCCGGACGATCCCGAGGCTTCGGCCCCGCCTGTCCCGCAGGCTGTCAGGCCCGCCGTCGCGACACCGAGGCCGAGAAAGGTCAGCATCCGTCGCCGGCTCAGCAGCGTGCCGAGGTCGAAGCCCAGTCCCTGGTCGACGGCCTCCTCCTCGGGCCGGGGCAGGGGACGCCCCTCGTACGTCGGCCTCCGGCCGTCCCGCTGGTAGTCCGCCATGCGCTCTCCTTGAGATCGACTGATCCTGTGCCTTCACCATGGCGGGACAGTCTTTGCCCGCACTGTGCGCCCGCTGTGCCGCGGCTGTGCGTACCAGGTCCCCATCACGGCGGCGGGAAGACCGGCCAGCACGGGCCGGCCAGCACGGGCCGGGCCGTATGACGGTACCGGTGGGGCTGAGGCTGGCTACGGGATGGTCCATTCGCGCACGGTGACGATGTCCAGCCTGCGTTCCACGACGGCGCCTGCCGGCCAGCCGTCGACGAGCCGGGTCAGCTCGTCGGCCAGCGATTCGGAGCCGACGGCGTGCCACCTCTGCGCGGCGAGGCCCGCCCGTAGGGCCTCGGCGTAGGAGCTCCGGCTCATCTCGGCGATGTCGCGAACCATCGCCGTCGTCGTCGCGAGGTGCGAGGACAGTCCCGTGAACGACCGCCTACAGCCACATCCGCCGTCGGGGTCCGCCCGGTCGATCGCGTAGACCAGGCCGATCCACACCAGTTCCCCCTCGGCACAGTGGTTGAAGTCATTGTCGCGTTGGCCCTGGGTGGCCGCGGTCGCGGTCAGATCTTCATGTCGGCTCCTCGGGGCAGGGAGGTATCAGCAGGAACGGGCACGAGACCGGTCACTGCTGTTCGTCGCGGCGACCCGCGCCCGCGACGACCTGGCGATCTTCTGGCATGGCCGGCCAAGCCCGTTCCTGGCCGCCGCTTGGACGCGGCGTCGCGCCGTTGGGTCGAGCTTGCGCAACTGACGAAGCGCATGCGGGGCGATGCCGACCGGGTACCTCAGGCCAGCCCGAGGTCGGCCTTGACGGCCGCGACCCGCCGGCCACGGCGGGCGAGGCAGGCCGGCGTGTGGTCGGCGCGAACCTGGTCGATGATCGCCGTGAGCCGCTCTCAGGCCTCCGGCACGCTCAGTTTAGGCGACACGGTCATGCACTCAACGTACACGCAGGGTATCTTCCTGTATGTGGACATCCCTGCCGGTCTGACCGATCTGGCCCGGGTAGGTCAGCCGGCCGAGGTGTCCGGATCGTAGGCGAGGTTGGGGCGCAGCCATCGCTCGACGTCGGAGATCTTCAGGCCCCGCCGTCGGGCGTAGTCTTCGACCTGGTCCCGGCCGATGCGCCCGACGGTGAAGTACCGCGACGACGGATGGGCGAAGATGAGCCCGCTGACGGCGGCCGCGGGGGTCATCGCGAAGGACTCGGTCAGGCCCATCCCCACCCGCCCGGCGTCCAGCAGGTCGAACAGCGCCTGCTTCTCGCTGTGGTCGGGGCTCGCCGGGTAGCCGAAGGCGGGACGAATGCCGCGGAATCGCTCGGCGTGCAGATCCTCCAGCGACGGCTCGGCGTCCGGCTCGAACCAGGCGCGTCGCGCCTCAAGGTGGACATACTCGGCGAACGCCTCGGCGAGCCGGTCGGCCAGGGCCTTCACCATGATCGCCCGGTAGTCGTCCTGCCGAGCCTCGAAGCCGGCCGCGAGCGTGTCGGCGCCGTGGACGGCCACGGCGAACCCGCCGATGTGGTCCCCGGCCGGGGCCAGGTAGTCGGCGAGGCTGCGGTTCGGCCGCCCCGCGGGCTTGGCCGTCTGCTGGCGCAGCATCGGCAGGCGCAGCCGCCCCGTGGCACCCTGACCCGACGTGCCACCCGGACCCGGCGAGCCGGCGCTGTTCACCGCGCCGACGTCGATCAGATCGATCAGGATGTCGTCGTCCTCCGCGACGGCGGGCCAGAAGCCGTAGGCCCCGCGGGCCTGAAGGCTACCGTCCGCAATGATCTGATCGAGCAGGACGTTCGCCTCGTCGTACAGCTCGCGGGCCACCGGCTGGTCCAGGATCGCCGGGAACTTGCCCTTCAGCTCCCAGGCAAGGAAGAAGAACTGCCAGTCGATCATCGCGCGCAGCGCGCTGAGGTCCGGGGTGACGACGCGGACGCCGGTGAAGGCGGGGACGGGCAGGTCGTCGAACGTGACCTGCTCGCGGTTCGCCCGGGCCTGCGCGAGGGGGAGCAGCGGGCGCTGCTGGCGGTTCTCGTGCTGCTCACGCAGGAGCTTCTGCTCCGCCCGGTTACGCACGGCGAGCTCCCCGGCCCGGTCGGCGTCGAGCAGGTCCGAGACCACGCCGACGACGCGGGAGGCGTCCAGCACATGGACGGTGGTGGCGTCGTAGGCGGGGGCGATGCGGACGGCGGTGTGCTGGCGCGAGGTGGTGGCGCCGCCGATCAGCAGGGGCAGCTTCAGCCCGCGGCGCTGCATCTCGGTGGCGACCGTGACCATCTCGTCCAGGGACGGAGTGATCAGGCCGGACAGGCCGATCGCGTCGGCGCCCTCCGCCACCGCCGTGTCGAGGATGACCGTGGCGGGGACCATGACCCCCAGGTCGATGACCTCGTAGTTGTTGCAGCCGAGGACCACACCCACGATGTTCTTGCCGATGTCATGCACGTCGCCCTTGACGGTCGCGAGCACCACCGTGCCGTTGCCACGGTTGCCACGGCCGGTGCCGGCGGTGTCGGTGCCGGCCAGCAGCGCCTGCTGCTTCTCGGCCTCCATGAACGGTTCCAGGTAGGCGACCGAGCGCTTCATCACCCGGGCGCTCTTGACCACCTGCGGCAGGAACATCTTCCCGGATCCGAAGAGATCACCGACGATCTTCATGCCGTCCATGAGCGGTCCCTCGATCACGTCGAGGGGGCGGGCCGCCCGCGCCCGGGCCTCCTCCGTGTCGGGCTCGATGAAGTCGACGATGCCGTGCACGAGCGCGTGCGCCAGGCGCTCCTCGACCGGCGCCTCGCGCCAGGACAGGTCCACCGTGCGCTTCGTGCCGCTCCCGCTCACGGTCTCGGCGAACGCGACGAGCCGGTCGGTGGCGTCGTCGCGCCGGTCGAAGAGCACGTCCTCGACGAGTTCGAGCAGGTCGGCGGGGATGTCCTGGTAGACGGCGAGCTGGCCGGCGTTGACGATGCCCATGTCGAGCCCGGCGCGCACGGCGTGGAGGAGGAACGCCGAGTGCATCGCCTCGCGGACGATGTCGTTGCCGCGGAAGGAGAACGACAGGTTCGAGATGCCGCCGCTGGTCCGCGCTCCCGGGCAGCGATGCTTGATCAGTGGCAACGCGTCGAGGAACGCCTTCGCGTAGCCGTTGTGCTCGGCGATGCCGGTGGCGACGGCGAGCACGTTCGGGTCGAACACGATGTCCTCGGCCGGGAAGCCGACCCGCTGGGTGAGCAGGTCGTAGGCGCGGGCGCAGATCGCCACCTTGCGTTCGGCGGTGTCGGCCTGGCCCCGCTCGTCGAAGGCCATCACGACCACGCCGGCGCCGTAGTCGCGGATGCGCCGGGTCTGCTCCAGGAAGGGCTCCTCACCCTCCTTGAGGCTGATCGAGTTGACGACGCCCTTGCCCTGCACGCAGCGCAGCCCGGCCTCCAGCACGCTCCACCGCGAGCTGTCGACCATGATGGGCAGGCGGGCCGCCTCCGGCTCGGTGGCGAGCAGGTTCAGGAACGTGGTCATCGCCCGCTCGCTGTCGAGCAGGTCGGCGTCCATGTTGACGTCGAGCAGGTTGGCCCCGCCGCGCACCTGCTCCAGGGCGACGTCCACGGCGGCCTGGTAGTCGTCGGCCTCGATCAGCCGCCGGAACCGCGCCGAACCGGTGACGTTGGTGCGCTCCCCGATCATGACGAAGCCGGTATCTTCGCCGATCTCGAACGGCTCCAGCCCGCTGAAGCGGGTGCGCGCCGGCGGGGCCGGAACCGGGCGCGGCGCCGCGCCGGCGATGGCGGCGGCGATCCGCGCGATGTGCGCCGGCGTCGTCCCGCAGCAGCCGCCGACGATGTTGACCAGGCCCGCGGCGGCGAATTCGCCGATCAGCCGGCCGGCCTCGTCCGGGGTCTGGTCGTAGCCGCCGAAGGCGTTCGGCAGGCCGGCGTTGGGATGGGAGGCCGTGAACGTGTCGGCGAGCCGGGCGAGCTCGGCGACATGCGGGCGCATCTCCTCGGCGCCGAGCGAGCAGTTCACCCCGACGACCAGCGGATGCGCGTGGGCGATGGAGCTCCAGAACGCCTCGACGGTCTGCCCCGACAGCGTCCGCCCGGACAGGTCGACGATCGTTACCGAGATCCACAGCGGCAGCCGCGGGGCGACCTCGCGGGCGGCGGCGATCGCGGCCTTCGCGTTGAGCGTGTCGAAGATCGTCTCGATGAGCAGCAGGTCGACCCCGCCGTCCGCCAACGCCTGGATCTGCTCGGCGTAGGCGGCCCGGACCTCGTCGAAGGTCACCGCCCGGTACGCCGGATCCTCCACCCGCGGAGACAGCGAGAGCGTGACGTTCAATGGGCCGATCGAACCGGCGACGAACCGGCGCCCCCCGGTCTGCCGGGCGGCCTCGTCCGCGGCCTGGCGGGCCAGCCGCGCGCCCCGCAGGTTCATCTCCCGCACCAGCGACTGCAGCCCGTAGTCCGCCTGGCCGATGCTCGTCGCGGTGAACGTGTTCGTCGTGGTGATGTCCGCGCCGGCCGCGAGATACTGCCGGTGCACGTCGAGGATCACGTCCGGACGGGTCAGGTTCAGCAGGTCCGGGTCGCCGGCGACGTCCTTCGGGTGGTCGCGGAACCGCTCCGTGCGGTAGTCGGCCGGGGTGAGCCCGGCGTTCTGCAGCATCGTGCCCCAGGCCCCGTCGAGCACGACGACCCGCTGGGCCAGCAGCTCCCGGAGCTCCCGCTCGCCGGCCCCGACCGTGCTGGCCTCGACCGCGCTGGCCTCGACCGCGTTTGCCCCGGCCGTGCTGGCCTCGATCGCGCCGTCATGGACGGCCACCTCGTCGACCGACCTGGACCCTGCCATCAGACCACCTCCCGGTTATGGGAGGCGCCCTTACTGAACGGTGCGGGCCGAGCGTGGCGGACCTGGGCCCGTTGCAGCGCCTCTCGACCTGTGAGTGACGATACCGTGCCATCGTGATCACTTCACGTCGGCTCGAGCGTTTCCTCGCCGTTGCTGCTGTCGCTTGAGAGTCGCACGCCACCCGGGCGGGACACCGGTCCGCGCCGCGCGTGAGCTCATCCGGACTTGGCGGAGGTGCCGGCATACAGCGCACGGATCTGGGCGTCGGTCGGATGGTGGCCCGTGCCCGGGAAACCGACCGTCCAACCGGCGACAAGCACCGCGCGGTCGATGGCACGGTCGGGATCGCCGGTGGCCAGCCAGTAGTGCAGGAACCCGGCGAACAGCGCATCACCCCCGCCGGTCGTGTCCACCACGCCCAGCGGTGCGACCGCCGCGACAGCGCGCACCGGCCGGTCCGCCACCGCCAGCAGGCAACCCCGCGCGCCCAGACCCACGACCACGATCCGTGCCGGTCCCCGGGCAAGCAACTGCCGGGCAAAGGCATCGGGGGGTACGGTGAGGTTCTCCGCCGAGCAGAACACGATCGACGCCCGGGTGAGCCAGTCCTGTGCATAGGCGTCGTCCTGCCCGACCAGGGACGCCAGTCGCACGTCGCTGCCCAGCGCGGCGAGCCCGCGGGCGACGTTGCAGCCGACCCCGGCGACTTCCAGGCGCAGCGACCGGTTCAGATAGCGCACCGGGGGGTAGGCGAGGGGGAAACCATCGACCGGGATCGTCTGCTGGACGTTGACGACACCGGCAACCGCCACGGACAAGCCCATAGGCCCGCAGTGTCGCACCGCCGGGCTGAGTGTCGTGAGCATCGTGGGGCCATACCTGCGCGATCTGTGCATCGAGGAACAGCGGGATCGCTGGCTGCCCGGGGTGGCTGCCGGCAAGGAGGTGTCCATCCGGGCGAGGGCGTCGGTGAGCGCGTCCGCGCGGCTGCGTTCCAGGTCCCCGTTGCGTTCCAGGTCCCCGTAGACCCGCGCCTTGATGGCGGCCAGGGACATCGGTGAGCAGGACCGCGCGATGTCGGTGGCGTAGCGCACCGCGTGGTCCAGTACGTCGCCATCCGTGATCATCTGGTTGACCAGCCCGAGCTCGGCCGCCTCGGCGGCACTGACGGCGTGGCCGGACAGCAGGAAGTCCGAGACCCGGGCGGTGCCCATGATCCGGGGAAGATGCCAGGACAGACCGTATTCGACGACCAGGCTGAGGCGGGAGAAGCCGGAGTTGACGGAGGCGGAGGCCGCGATGAACCGGACCTCCGGGTCGGCGTCCGCGGCACGCAGGGCCTGCGCGTAGGCGGTGGCCATCGGCAGGGTGAACGCGTTCATGACCTCGAGCCGGTTCAGGGTGACGACGGCGACCCCGTCCTCGACCCGGGTCAGAACGGGATCGGCAACGGCGGTCTGGATCGACTCCGTGCTGCTGCGCGCCTTTCGCTCGATTCCCTCGAGGTCGGCGGCGTGCCTGGCGTTCCTGGGCGCGCCCGGCGTGCCGCCGCGCCCGCCGCGCGGACTCCGCAGATCTCATGCCGATGTCGCGTCTTCGTAGCGAATCGTGAGCGATCGTGTGCGTGGACTGTTGGGCAAGGATCCTGGGCTCCCGGCCCTTCGAGTGGTCCCGGTGTCGTGTAGCATGACCTCCAGATCCGGACAGGGACCGTGACTGGCACCTGGAGGGCGACAACTGAAGATCGATCTAGGGCATGGTCCCGTGGTGAAGCCTGGAGTTCACGCCGCCCTGTCAAGGCGGAGGTCGCGGGTTCGAATCCCGTCGGGACCGCGTTCGTAGGGCTAACAGTGCGCTGTGGCTCATGCGAGAGTCGCACTACCCGGGGCAGGTAGCTCAGTCGGTACGAGCGTCCGCCTGAAAAGCGGAAGGTCGGCGGTTCGACCCCGCCCCTGCCCACCACTTCTGACCTGCGGTTTTACCTCTCGGAAGAGATCGTTTACCGCTTTTGTAGATCGTTATGTAGCAACGGGTGTAGCAACGCCGACTGCGGTTGGCCAGCGGACGGTCGCCCGCGCACCCCCGCTGACCTGCATCGACACTTCCGGCAGACCGTCCGCTTCGGGACAGCACGGTCAAGCCGGCTCTCGCTCGCCGCAGTGCCCCGTCAATCGCGTCCGACGTTAAACAAATGCCCTGGTCAGGCGTCCGCTCCGAGACGCAGGTCCGGCACCTCTCCACCTGAACGGGCCGCTGAAGCCGCAGGACCTGCGACGCCCGCACTCGCGGTCGAGCGCGCCGCATCACTTCCCAGACAGCCGCGGGCCTTTGCTACACCGGTAGCTACAAATGAGCCGCAGAACGTGGCGGAGCCCGCTGGCGTAGCCGTCTGACCGGCCTCGACTCGGGAAGCGGAGCGGCGGGACCGTCCGGTTCAGCGGCGGACGGTCCAGGACGCACCGTCGCTGACCTGCACAGATGCTGTTGGCTGACCGTCCGCTCTCAGGATGTCGGTCAGGATAGCTATTGGCAGGACAGATCCTGCGGAGTCGAAATGAAATAACTTGCGCGTTTCGAACCCTCCACAGGCCTGTGACCTGCGATGATGCTCTCGATCACGTATTTGTTACTTCATTACGTCCCCTGTGCGGCAGGCTGACCTGTACCTATAGTGAATGATGCTATCTTTCAAGGTTTGGTGACCTTCCGCCGTTGGTTGGTCAAGGTCGACCAGTCTCGGTATCACGGCATGGGCGCAGCTTCCAGAGCCCGATGTCCGTTGCCCTGACCTGGAGGTCTTGCGTCTGTGCCGGGTTGTGGAGCGGAGTTAGTCCCAGGCGGCGAGCCAGAGCAATGGTTGAGACCTGTGGATCGGCTGGGGAGGGCGTACCTTCCCGGTGATCGAGGTTGAGGTCTTAGTCAGGCCGACGTTGGCGCTTTGGTCGGGGAGGCACGCCCGTGCTCACGGTAGTCCTCGAAGACGACACGCCCGCTGATGGTCCGGCGGCGACGCGGTCGCTGATAGATCGTCCGGGAGCGCCCGGCGGATGCTCGCTGCCGCGTTGGAGGCCGAGGTCGACGCCTACATCGCCGAGCTCGCCGACCAGCGTGACGAACGCGGCCGTCGGCTGGTCGTCCGCAATGGCCACGCCCAGCCGCGGCAGGTGATGACCGCCGCCGGTGCGGTCGAGGTGACCGCACCGCGGGTCAACGACCGCCGTGTCGACCCGGACACCGGGGAACGGCAGCGGTTCTCCTCGGCGATCCTCCCGCCGTGGTGCCGCCGCTCCCCGAAGATCGCAGAGGTGCCGCCGTTGCTCTATCTGCACGGCCTGTCCTCCGGGGACTTCGTGCCCGCGCTCGAGCAGTTCCTCGGCTCGGGCGCCGGCCTGTCCGCCTCCACGGTGACCCGGCTGACCGCCAGCTGGCACGGCGACTATCAGGCGTTCACCAACCGGGACCTGGCCGGCGTGGACTACGTCTACCTGTGGGCCGACGGCATCGTGCGCCACGAGGCGCTGCATCACCGAGTGGAGGTGGGAGACCTTCACCGCCGGGTTGTCGTGGCAGCCGGGCAGAAGCTGAGGGCAGCCTGATCCGGGAGACGCCGGGGAGGGCGGGAAGCAGCCCTGACAACGCCGGGACGCGTCGGCACTGCCAGACGGGGCGGGTTCGGCAAGCGAGACGGAAAGGCGTACGTGAGAAACCAGCGTGTAAAGCCCCTCAATCGGCCATCCAACTCGAACCTGGCGGATGTGGGCTGGGTTGCGGCGCGCACCGCCTCGGGACCTGGTTCTGAGGCGGGAACTCCGCACCGGGATGATTCCGCCCGGTCGGAGGCCACGGTGAAGGTCCACGGCGTAGTCGTGGCGATGCCGCTGGGGCAGAGCTGGACGCCCAGGTCCGTCGAACGGTGATGCGGTGAACGTGGGAACCATCCGGCGTCGCCCAGACTCTGTGCGTCGAGTACGGGAACGGGCAGGTGCGTCGTCCGCTGTGGGCGTCGGGTGGGGCGGAGGTCTCGTAGTAGTCGCGGGCGTGACGACCCGTCACGGAGGCCGGGAAAGCCGGCTACAGGGCGAAGGAGACCAGCAAGTCGGCAGCCGAAGGGCTGGAAGGCCAGGAGTACGCCGGTGAACATCGGCGAACTGGAGCAGGTCCTGTCCGGGGAGGAACGTGAACACGCCCTGGTCGTGGCCGAGCGTCGGGTACTGGAGATCCAGACCAAGCTGCACCGACGGGCCGGGGATGACCCTCATCGCCGGTTTGATGATCTGTGCAACCTCGTCGCGGATCCTGCGTTTCTGTTGGTGGCGTGGGATCGGGTGCGGGGCAACAGGGGCGCGCGAACGGCCGGGGTGGATGGGCAGACCGTCCACTACGTGGAGGCCGAGGTGGGGGTCGAGGTATTCCTCGACCGGCTACGGACCGAAATAAAGGACCGTAGTTTCCGTCCGTTGCCGTCACGGGAACGATGGATCCCGAAACCGGGCACGACGAGACGTCGCCGCCTGGGGATCGCCGCCGTGCGGGACCGGGTGGTCCAGGCGTCCCTGAAACTGGTGTTGGAGCCGATCTTCGAGGCGGATTTCCTCCCGTGCAGCTACGGGTTCCGCCCGCACCACCGGACTCACGACGCCGTGGCCGAAGTGCGCTACCTCACGGCCCGCTCCTACGAATGGGTCGTGGAAGGCGACATCAAGGCATGCTTTGACGAGATCTCGCATCCAGCCTTGCTTGATCGGGTGCGGATACGAGTCGGAGACAAACGGGTACTGAGCCTGGTGAAGGCGTTTCTCAAAGCGGGGTCCTCGGCGAGGACCGAGTGCTCCGAGATACCAACGCCGGAACCGCGCAAGGGTCGATCCTCTCCCCGTTGCTCAGCAACGTGGCGCTCGCCGTCCTGGACGAGCACATCGCCCAGGCTCCGGGCGGGCCTGGGGTGAGCCGCAATGATCGGCTCACCCGTCGCCGTCACGGCCAGGCGAACTATCGCCTGATCCGTTACGCCGACGACTGGTGCCTGGTCGTGTCGGGCAGCAAAGCCGACGCGGAAGCCCTGCGGGAGCAGATCGCTGGGGTCTTGTCCACGATGGGGTTGCACCTGGCGCCGGAAAAGACCCTGGTAACCCACATCGACGAGGGCCTTGACTTCCTCGGCTGGCACATCCAGCGCCGCCGGAAGCGAGGAACAAACCGGCGTCACGTCTATGGGGACGTAATGAAGTAACAAATACGTGATCGAGAGCATCATCGCAGGTCACAGGCCTGTGGAGGGTTCGAAACGCGCAAATTATTTCATTTCGACTCCTATACCTATCCGGCTCGCAAGGCCCTCACAGCCGTGACCGCGAAAGTAAAGACGCTGTGCCGGCAGAACATCAACCAGCCGTTTGCCATCCTGTTGTATCGACTGAACTCGATACTGCGGGGGTGGACTGCCTACTTCCGGGCCGGGGTGTCCAGCATCGCCTTCGGCTATCTGCGCGCCTTCACCTGGCGTCAGGTCATCCGCTGGCTACGCCGCAAGCACCCCGGCGCCACCTGGAAGGAACTACGCCGTCGATTCACCATCGACGGCTGGTGGCCCGCCGACACAGACGTGGTCCTTTTCAACCCTGGTGCGGTGCGGACCACCCGCTACCGCTACCGCGGGGCGAAGATTCCGTCTCCATGGTCGAACGC
>NZ_CDWRCL010000098.1:9956-13929 GCF_977927575.1 Frankia sp. CcCS3 | reverse complement strand
GGACGGACCTGGGCCACGACGAGGAATTCGGCTCCGCTGGCGTGGCCGCCCCGACTGGCCCCCGAACCGGAGCGGACAGGCACGAGCAGCAACAGATCAGCGAAGGAGAGGTCGGCGAGCAGAGCCCAGTCCGCGACGAGCGCGTGCAGGTGGTCGATGTCGTCGTCGCTGAGATCCGTGCTCGCGCGCAGCATGTCGGCGAGGGTTCCCACGGCTCGCAGACTGCCAGACCGGCCGGGTTCGTGAGGTGGCGGGCACCCCATCACAGTGGTCGATACCCGTACGCTGGCCCTCGTGACCGTCGATGATGCCGCGGCGGCCGCGCCGCTCGCCTGGCTCGCGGGCCACGCCCGGGCCCGGGTCGCCGCCGGGCTGCGCCGCGAGCTACGCCCGCGGGGCGGCCCGGACAAGCCGGGCGCGGGCGTGCTCGTCGATCTCGCGGGCAACGACTACCTCGGGCTCGGTCGTCATCCGGCGGTCGTCGACGGCGGGATCCGCGCCCTGCGCGCCTGGGGTGCCGGGGCCACCGGGAGCCGGCTCGTGACCGGGACGACCGCGTTGCACGGGGAGCTGGAGAACGCGCTCGCCGCGCACGCCGGATTCGCCTCGGCCCTGGTCTTCTCCTCCGGCTACACGGCGAACCTCGCGGTGGTCACCGCCCTGGCCGGCCCCGGCGACCTGGTCGTCTCGGACGCGCTGAACCACGCCTCGATCGTGGACGCCTGCCGGCTGTCCCGGGCGGACGTCGTCGTGACGCCGCATGCCGATGTGGCCGCGGTCGCGGCGGCCCTCGCTGGACGCCCCTGGCGGCGGGCACTCGTCGTGACCGAGTCGGTGTTCTCCGCGGACGGCGATCTCGCCCCGCTGACCGAACTGCACGCGGCCGCCCGGGCCCACGGAGCGGTCCTGGTCGTCGACGAGGCCCATGCGCTCGGGGTGGTCGGGCCCGCCGGTCGTGGGGCACTCGCCGCCACAGGCCTCGCCGGGAAGCCGGATGTGGTGGCGACGGCCACCCTGTCCAAGGCGCTGGGCGGCCAGGGCGGTGCGGTGCTGGGCGGGGTGGCCGTGCGCGATCACCTCATCGACACCGCCCGCAGCTTCATCTTCGACACCGGCCTCGCCCCGGCGAACGTAGGCGCCGCGCTGGCCGCCCTGGAGTTTCTGGGGGCCCACCCGGAGCTGCCCAGCACCGTCCGGCGCCGGGCCCGTCAGCTCGCCGACCTGACCGGCGCGCCGGATCCCGCCGGGGCCGTCGTCTCGGTGATCATTGGGGATCCCGAACCCGCGACCGCGGCCGCGGCGACCTGCCGCGGGCACGGGGTGGCCGTCGGCTGCTTCCGGCCACCGACGGTGCCGGTCGGGACCAGCCGGCTGCGCCTCGCCGCCCGGGTCGATCTCACCGATGCCGACCTCGCGATCGTCACCGACGCGCTGGCCGCCGCCGGGGTCCTGGCCCGATGACGGTCCTAGCCCGATGACGGTCCTGGTGGTGACCGGGACCGGCACCGGGGTCGGCAAGACGGTGGTGACGGCCGCGATCGGCGCGCTCGCGCACGACCGACGCCGCGCGGTCGCGGTGGTGAAACCGGCCCAGACCGGTGTTGGCCCCGGCGAGCTGGGTGACGTCGACCTCGTCCGCGATCTGACCGGGATTACCGACGTCCACGAGCTGGCCCGCTACCCCGACCCGCTCGCTCCGGCCACCGCCGCCCGCAGGTCCGGGCACCGGGCCGTCGACCTCGACGAGCTCGCCGCCCGGATCGGCATACTCGCCGACAGCCGCGATCTCGTCCTCGTCGAGGGCACCGGCGGCCTGCTGGTCCGCTACGACGCGGGCGGCGCCACCCTCGCCGACCTGGCCCGGGTGCTGCGGGCGCCAGTGCTCGTCGTGACCGCCGCGGGCCTAGGCGCTCTGAACGACACGGCGCTGACCCTGGAGGCGCTGGCGCACCGCGGCCTGGACCTCGTCGGTGTGGTGGTCGGGTCCTGGCCGGCCGAACCGGACCTGGCCTGCCGGTGCAACCTCACCGACCTGGAAAGCCTGGCCGCCCGGCCGCTGGCCGGCGTCCTCCCGGCGGGAGCCGGCCTGCTGGCCCAGCCCGAGTTCCTGGCCGTGGCGCGTGCCTCGCTGCAACCGGCGCTGGGCGGCACGTTCCGTGCCCAGGAGTTCAGGGCTCGCTACGAGACATAACCACCATGCTCGATGGTGTTCGGGGCTCGATGGTGTTCGGGAATCCGGCCCCACATCCGCGCGCCGGTTCGACAATGGGTGCGCATGCACCTGGGTGCATGCGCACCAGTCCCGACCACGATGCCCACCGCCACCACGCATCCACCGCACCCGCCGACCCTCGTCTGGAGACCCCTGTGACTGCATCCGTGACCACGTCCGTGACCGGATCCGTGACCGCGCACCCCACCGCACCTGCACCTGCACCGGCGTCGCCGCGGCCGCCGGCGGACCAGGACGGTGCCGGCATCCTCACCGTGGCACGGCGCGAGGTCCTCGAGGGCGGACAAGGGCTGGACGAGGCCGGCGTGCTCGCCGTGCTCCGGCTCCCGGACGAGACGCTGACCGATCTGCTCGCCCTGGCCCACGAGGTGCGGATGCGCTGGTGTGGTCCGGAGGTCGAGGTGGAGGGGATCGTCAGCCTCAAGACCGGCGGATGCCCGGAAGACTGTCACTTCTGCTCGCAGTCCGGCAAGTTCGACTCGCCGGTACGGTCCGCCTGGCTGGACGTGCCCTCGCTCGTTGACGCCGCCCGGCAGACCGCGGCGACAGGCGCCACCGAGTTCTGCATCGTCGCGGCCGTGCGGGGCCCGGACGCCCGGCTCATGGCGCAGGTCCGGGAGGGGGGTCGCCGCCATCCGTGCGGCGGTCGACATCAACGTCGCCTGCTCGCTGGGCATGCTGACCTCCGCGCAGGTCGACGAACTCGCGGCGATGGGTGTGCACCGTTACAACCACAACCTGGAGACGGCCCGCTCGCACTTCCCGAACGTGGTCACCACCCACAACTGGGAGGAGCGGTGGGAGACCTGTGAGATGGTGCGGGCCGCGGGGATGGAGCTGTGCTGCGGCGCCATTCTGGGCGTCGGCGAGAGCCTCGAGCAGCGTGCCGAGCTCGCCGCCCAGCTTGCGGCCCTGGAGCCCGACGAGGTTCCGCTGAACTTCCTCAACCCGCGGCCGGGGACGCCCTTCGGGGATCTTCCGCTGGTCGAGCCGCGTGACGCGCTGCGCGCGATCGCGGCGTTCCGCCTCGCCATGCCGCGCACGATCCTGCGCTACTCCGGCGGACGCGAGATCACCCTGGGTGATCTCGACGTGCAGGGGATGCTCGGTGGTATCAACGCCATGATCGTCGGGAACTATCTGACGACGCTGGGCCGCTCCGCGGAGGCCGACCTGAAGATGCTGGCCGAGCTGAGCATGCCGATCAAGTCCCTGCAGGCCACCCTCTAAGCCCCCCATCCGTTCCACTTCAGCGCTGGTTCGTGCCCGGCTGGTTCGCGCCCGGTGCTGATGCTCCCGTTCGCGCAGGAGGTGGACCTGCTTCACACGTGGATGCGTCTCTACCCACCCTGGTCGCCGACGATAACCGGCGGCTCTGGCCCCGGCAGGACTGGTCCCGACATGAACCCGACGCCGCAGCCCGAGTCCGGTGGTCGGGCGCGCAGCGGTCTTCGTACGCCTCGGCCCGGCTGGCCGGACCCGCCGGCACTCGGCCGGGGCCAGGATCGCGGTCGGCGTGACGACGGTGGACGTGACCGACGAGCTCAGACCGAGAGCAGCCCATGCTCCGCGCACCGGGCCGACCAACCCACCGGGGTGACCTGGACGACCATCCGCCGCCGGCAGGCTCGACAGTAGCGGGGTGGCTCCAGCTCGCGGGCCCGCCGGCACGCCTCGTGGCTGCCCACACTGGCCAGCTGACCGCAACGGTCACAAAACGCGGCGTCCATAATGGGCAGC
>NZ_CDWRCL010000098.1:0-9516 GCF_977927575.1 Frankia sp. CcCS3 | reverse complement strand
TTAGGACATCGCCTGAGGCATCGGATCCCTCAGCCGCTATCCCGCCGGACAAGGACGATCAGGCGGTGGGGAGCGGCTCGACCACGGCGATCAGGTCACCGTCCTGGACGACGTCGCCCTCCTGCACCGCGATCCGGGCGACCGTCCCGCCGTCCTCGCTGATCACGGGGATCTCCATCTTCATGGAGTCGAGGATCACCAGGGCGTCACCAGCGCTCACCGGGTCTCCCACACCGACGACGACCTTCCAGACGTTGGCCACCATCTCAGCGCGGACTTCCTCGGCCATCAGGCTCCCTTCAGCGGCGGTGAATCTGGCAAGAGCGTAGTGTGCCGAGGCTGTCCGACCAACGTCCCTGGGCCCCGGATGTATCCGGGCCGGCACGCTGAGACGACGCGACCGCCCGGTGCTGGGACTGTCGCTCATAACGCCGCACACTACGCATGTGCTCGTACTTCTGGTGCTGACCCTGCTATGCGGTCTGGGCGTCGGCCTCGCCCACGGCGGAACTCTCGGCGCCCTCGCCCGCATCCATGTCTCCCGACCATGGCTGGTCGCCGCGGCGGTCCTGGTGCTCGCGATCGGCCGACTCGTGCCCGCCCTGCACGGCCCGGCGTGGATCGCGGCCGCCGTGGTCACAGCCCTGTTCGCCAGCGCGAACAACCGCCTGCCCGGACTCGGTCTCCTGGTCACCGGTCTCATCTCCAACGCCGCCGTCATCACCGCGAACGGCGGCCAGATGCCGGTGTCGCGGTGGGGGGCCGACCGCGCCGGTGTACCGATCTCCGACATCCTGGCCTCGGCATTTCACACGCCGGCCGGGGACGGTACGACCCTGCGCCTGCTCAGTGACATCATCCCGCTGCCCCTGCCCTGGACGCCCGCGGTCGTCAGCGTCGGCGACGTGGCGATCGCCGCGGCGCTGGGACTGTTCGGAGCGATAGCCCCCGTGCGGGCGTGGCGCACGTTGCAGGCCCGCCGCCATGCCAGGGCGGTGCAGTCCCCGGCCCGCGGGAACCTCGGCGATGGCTCACCGGACGGGTTCGGCGACGCCGACGAGGACGAGGGCCTCGACGGACCCGCCGGTCACCTCCCGTCGGCGCGGACTGGCACGATGACTGCACGTCGAAGCGGAACGGAGGAAGATTCCTGATGGCGAAGAAGAAGCGCAAGCGGCGCGCACGG
The DNA here is from genome assembly GCF_977927575.1 of Frankia sp. CcCS3. NCBI lineage: Bacteria > Bacillati > Actinomycetota > Actinomycetes > Frankiales > Frankiaceae > Frankia > Frankia sp. CcCS3. The sequence continues at coordinate 8,330 of NZ_CDWRCL010000098.1, read as the reverse complement.
GCGAAGAACAAGGCCAACCACGGCAAGCGCCCGAACACCTGAGCCACCCGGCGGGCCGTGGCTGCCACGGCCCGCCCCCAGGTAGCCCGATGCTCCACCCGGCCCCAGCTACTCCGGCCGGTACTCGGCGGCGTCGATCTCCACCCGGACGGCCCGCAGCCGGGCGAGCAGGCTCGCCCGCAGCGACTCGGGCGCCCGCTCCCCGCCGCACTTGCGGGCGACGAGCATCTTCACCTCGTGCTCCACCCCGAACTCGCGCAGGCAGGGAGAGCATTCGTCAAGGTGGGCCCGAATCAGATTCTGCTGCCCGCCCTCACACTCACCGTCGAGATACAGAAAGACCGCGTCGAGTACTTTCCGGCAATCGATCTCGTGTGGACCGCCGCAGCTCACGACGCACCGCCCTCGCCGTCGGCGGAACCGGCCGCCACGAGCCCACGGTCCAAGGCATACTTCTCCAAGGACTTCCGCAGACCCCGGCGACCGCGGTGCAACCGGGACATCACGGTCCCGATCGGCGTACCCATGATCTCCGCGATCTCCTTGTAGGCGAAGCCCTCGACGTCGGCGAGGTACACCGCCATGCGGAAGTCCTCGGGCAGTGCCTGCAGGGCGTCCTTGATATCGCTGTCCGGCAGGTGTTCCAACGCCTCGGTCTCCGCGCTCTTGAGCCCACTGGACGTATGCGACCCCGCCTCGGCGAGCTGCCAGTCCTCCACCTGCTCGGTGGGGCTCTGCAGCGGCTGGCGCTGCCGCTTGCGGTACGTGTTGATGAACGTGTTCGTCAGAATCCGGTAGAGCCAGGCCTTAAGATTCGTGCCCGCCTGAAACTGGTGGAAGGCCGCGAACGCCTTGACGAAGGTCTCCTGCACGAGATCCTCCGCGTCAGCGGGATTACGGGTCATGCGCAGGGCTGCCGCATACAACTGGTCGAGGTAGGGAAGGGCGTCCTGCTCGAAACGGGCGCCTCGCTCCTCGGTGGTCTCGTCGACCAGGATCACTTCCTCACCGTCATGCTCCCCGGCGGCCCGCCCCGCGTCCACCACACCTGACCGGGCGACATGCGACCGTCCTTCCAGAGCGGACGATACCCCGGCCAAAGCCGGGGCGCGCATCGGCGCGACGCTCGGCAAAGGCCAGGCGGCGGCGGTCCGCGACTGCGCGGACCGCCGGCCGGTGCTGCTCCCAGGAGTCATGAAGCCTCCACGACGTCGTCGGGCTGCCGGTTAACTGTCGGCTGACTGCCCGCACAACCGGGTCAGCCCGCGGATGATTCCCGCAGCCGGCCCCGCAGCCAGAATGCGCCGGCCCGGGCCGCTTCGGCCACGGCCTCGCCGGGCGGACGCGCATCCTGTCGGCGGGTCCGGAAGGAGTGGTCGGCTCCCGCGACGAGATGGACCTCGCGGCCGAGCTCCGGATCGGGCACCGGTCGCCCGAAGGAGTCCCGCTCGCCCTGGACGACGAGCACCGGGACGCCCGCGCCGTCAAGTTCGTCCTGCCTCGACGGCCTGGTTCTGCCTGCCGGCGTGGTTCCCGGTGGCTGGAGCGGGAAGCCGAGGGCGAGCACGCCGCACGCCTCGAGCCCGGCCGCGACCCGCACGGCTACCCACGATCCCATCGAGGCGCCGGCGAAGGCCAACAGGCGCGGTGGGCCCAGCGCCCCGACCGCGGCGATCGCGACCGCGTCGAGCCGGGCCGGCCGGTCCGGCGCCCGCCGTCCGGCGACGCGGTACGGCATCTCCAGCCGCGCCACCTGCACCCCGACAGAGGTGAGATATGCCGCAAGTTGTACGAAAAGCGGCGTGTCCGTGCCAGTCCCGGCTCCGTGCAGGAAGAGCACCGTCGACTCCGTCGTGCCGGGAACCACCAGCAGCCGCCCGCCGTCCACAGCTGTGGGCGGTCCATCACCCGGGACCTGCCCGGGGCCGGCGGCGGTGGACGGCGAATCCGGCGCGCATCTATCCGCGCGAACGGGGAAGGACACGACGTGGTCGAGCCTGGAATCTGTCAGACTTCCGCCTTGAGTGTGTGACTTACCTCGCATCATCGCCCCTCGAAGGGTAGGAACGTTTCATGCCGCCTGGCCCCGACGCCGATCCGGGTCCGTCTCGCGGACGAGCGAACACCCTGGTCTGCGAGGCTCCAGCCAACAGTGACGACCCATACTGGGCGTTCTACGAAGAGGTCGCGGCGGTCCAGCTCCGCGAATGGCTGCCGTCCCGGCCCACGCGGGTGCTCGACGTCTCCGGCCCGCGGGCCCGCTTCGCCCGCCAGATGGTGAGCACCGGCCATCAGGTCGTCCGGGTGGTCACCAGCGCCCTGCCGCCCGATCCGGGGAGCGGTCCCGGGACGCTTCTGCCGGTGGTGGGAGACGCCCGCTCGCTGGACTGGTTCGCTCCCGGTTCCTTCGACGCCGTCCTCGCCGAGGCTCGGGCGCTGTCGTTCTGCCTCGCCACCGAGACCATCCTGGAGGAGATCCACCGGATGCTGCGGCCGGGCGGCCAGCTGCTGCTCTGCGTCGACTCCCTGCTGCTCGGGCTCGCCCGGCTCGCCGAACAGCACCGCTGGGCGGAGCTGTCCGACGTCCCGCGGGCGGACGTGGTGCTCGTGCCGGCGGAAGACGGAACGATCACCCGGTGTTTCTGGCCTGAGGAACTTCGGGCGCTGCTGACCAGCGCAGGGCTCGACGTGGACTGGATCCGCCCGCGCACCGTGCTCTCCGCAGAGGCGGTCAAGCGTGCGGTCGCCGAGGACGTCTCGTGCTTCCCCACCCTGGTACGCACGGAGGTGGAACTCTCCGCCGAGCGTGAGGGTGAGTCCATCGGCATCCATCTCATCGCCTCGGCCCGCCGGTCCGCCTAAAATCCGGCGCGACGGTCGGTCCATGCGGGCCAGGGGGCGAGGCGTTCGAGGGCGGCCGCGATTCCCAGGAGCCGGGCCTCGTCCCCGTGCCGGCCGACGATCTGGAGGCCAACCGGGCAGCCGTCGTCGGTGAATCCGGCGGGGACGCTCACCGCGGGGTGGCCGCTGAGGTTGAACGCCCAGGTGAGGCTCACACTCCGGGTCTGGCCTGGGCCGCTGTGCGGATGCGGCCGGTTCGGCGTAGTGGGCGTGATGATCAGATCGACCCGGGCCAGGATGGCCGCGAGCCGGGCGTCGTTGTCCTCCCGCGACGCCGCGCTGCTCCGGTCACGGCGGCCGCGGTCCACCGGGGCAGTGGCCGTCGTGACCGCGGTGGCCGTGGCCGCGGTGGTCGCCCGCAGCGCCGTCCACGCCTCCTCCGGATCCTCCAGCTCGACGGGGACCGCACGCCAGGTCAGCGCACCGGCGCGGACGAGACGCTCGGCGGCGGCGCGGCTGACCGCCACCACCTCCGGCTCGGGGGTGGCGAATCCGAGCGTCGCTGACCAGGCGGCACCCGGCACGCGATCCGCGCCGCGCGGGCCGGCCGCGGGGCGCGACCCGGGGTCGCCGAGGACCACCTCCAGCCAGGCCTGGGCGTCCGCGACCGTCCGGGTGATCGGACCGGGCACGGTGAACCCGGCCGGGTTCCGGGTAGGCAGCCGTCCGTTCGTGGGTTTGAGGCCGACCACTCCACACCAGGCCGCCGGGAGGCGGGTGGAGCCGGCGCCGTCGCTGGCCGTGGCGAGCGGGACGATCCCCGCCGCCACCGCCGCGGCCGAGCCGGCCGACGATCCGCCCGGGACGCGGTCGACCCGCCACGGGTTGACGGTCGGGCCACGGCTGGTGTGGCCCCAGGTCTGCCAGACGTGCGCGGCCCGCACCGGTACCACGGTCATTCCGATCGCGACCGCTCCCGCCGCGATCAGCTTCTGGGTCACGGGGGCGTCGACGCCCTCCCCTGCCTTGACGGCGACGGGCACGCCGGCGAGGGGCAGGTCCGCACCGCGAGCCAGGGCGCGTTGCACCGCGCTGGCCGTGCGCCCGGCTTCCTCCGGCCAGAGCTCGGTGAAGGCCCGCAGGACGCCGTCCACCGCGCGCAGGCGGGCGAACGCGGCATCGACGGCCTCCTGCGCGGCGATCTCACCGCGACGGACCAGGTCGGCCACCACCACCGCGCCGCACGACGGATAGGCACGCTCAAAGGATCTTCTCGTCGCCACCCGGCCTCCCGCCGCGCCCGCCCGACCCGACCGGCACCCGACCCGACCGGCGGGAATCGGGTGCCGGCCGGCGCATGTCGCGAGGACGCGGTTGACCCGGGCCGTCGTCCGGCATGCTGTCATGGTGAGCATCCTGACGGGTACCGAAGCCACCGGAACGCAGTCCGATCCGTGGCCGGCTCCACTCGCACGGCAACCGGTCGAGGCCGTCGTCGCGGTGCCCGGCTCGAAGTCCGGCACGAACCGGGCACTCGTGCTCGCCGCGCTGGCGAATGGAACCTCCCGGCTGCGGGGCGCGCTGCGCTCCCGCGACACCCTGCTGATGGCCGGGGTGCTGAGGACGTTGGGTACCGAGGTATCCACCGAGGGGCCCGACTGGGTCGTCCACGGCCACCCGATGCCGAGCGCCGCACCCGCCGCGCGCGCGGAGTGCGGAAACGCGGGCACCGTGGCGCGCTTCACCCCGGCGCTGGCCACGCTGACCCGCGGCGATGTCGTCTTTGACGGAGACGCGCGGATGCGCGAGCGCCCACTCACCCCGCTGCTCGGCGCGCTGCGCGAGCTCGGCGCCGAGATCGACGGCGACCGAATGCCCTTTACCGTGCACGGCCGAGGGCGGCTGCGCGGCGGCGAGGTGATCGTGGATGCCTCCCACTCCAGCCAGCTTGTCTCGGGGCTGCTCCTCGCCTCCCCGCGCTACGACACCGGGGTGACGGTCGTCCACCGCGGGTCCCGGCTGCCATCGGCTCCCTACCTGGACATGACCGTCGCGGATCTACGGGCCGCCGGCGCCACGGTCGAGGTCGACGCCGTGCGCTCCCCCGCAGCCGGCCCGGTGGCGGGCACCCGGCGCTGGCGCGTCGAACCGGGCAGGCCGACCGCCGCGGACCGGACCATCGAACCGGACATGAACAGCGCGGCGGCCTTCCTCGCGGCGGCGGTCGCCACCGGCGGGCGGGTGGTGATCCCGGACTGGCCGGAGTCGACCGAGCAGCCCGGCCGGCTGCTGCCCGATCTGCTGGTGGCGATGGGAGGCACGGCCCGGCGCACGCCGGCGGGCCTGGAGATCACCGGTGGCGGCGCCGTCCACGGGATCGACGTCGATCTGTCCGACTTCGGGGAGGCCGCTCCGACGCTGACCGCGCTCGCCGTGCTCGCCGACTCGCCGTCACGGCTACGGGGCATCGCGCACCTGCGGCTGCAGGAGACCGACCGGCTGGCCGCCCTGGCCCTCGAACTCGGTCGCCTGGGCGCACGGGTCACCGTCACCGACGACGGGCTGGCGATCAGTCCGGCGCCCCTGCACGGCGCCCGGCTCGACCCGCACGCCGATCACCGGCTGGCGATGGCCTACGCGGTGGTCGGCCTCGTGGTGCCCGGGATCGTCATCGACGACATCGCGACGACCGGCAAGACGGTGCCGGACTTCCCCCGGATGTGGACGGCGATGCTGGCCCGATGAGCGGCGCGACGCGACGCCCCCCGGGCCGGGCCGGCGGCCCCCCGGGTCCGACCGACGGCGCCGGCGGCTAGTCCGATGGCCCGCGAGCTGGACGAGGACGACGTCCGGGTCCGGCCGGGCCGGGGATCGCGCCCCCGGACCCGGGACCGGCCCGACCATGCCGAGGCGGTTGTGGCGGTAGTGGTGGGTGTCGACCGCGGCCGGTACACCTGCCGACTCGACGCGATGGCCGACCGTCTGGTCGCGGCCGTGCGCGGTGGGTCGATGCGCCGGACCTCCGTGATAGTCGGTGACCGGGTGGCCCTCGTGGGGGATGTCTCCGGGGCGGCGGGCCTCCTGGCGCGCATCGTCCGCCGCGAGGAACGCACGAGCGTCCTGCGGCGCACCCCCGACGACAGCGATCCGGTGGAACGCCCGATCGTCGCGAACGCCGACGTCCTGGTCATCGTCTGCGCGGTCACCGATCCGCCGCCGCGGCCCGGCCTGATCGACCGGTGCCTGGTCGCCGCCTACGACGGCGGGCTCTCCCCGGTCCTGTGCCTGACCAAGACGGATCTCGCGGATCCGGCACCGCTGGTCGAGCTGTACCGCCCGCTCGGGCTCCCCGTCGTGACCACGCGCCCCGGTGGGGACCTGCACGCGCTGCTGGAGCTGCTGACCAATCGGGTCAGTGTGCTGTTCGGGCACAGCGGGGTCGGCAAGTCCACCCTGGTGAACCGGCTAGTGCCGGCGGCGGACCGGGCGATCGGCGAGGTCAACGCCGTGACCGGCCGCGGCCGGCACACCTCGTCGGCCGCTGTCGCACTGCTGCTGCCCCAGGGGGGCACTGTTGTAGACACCCCGGGTGTCCGGTCGTTCGGGCTCGGCGCGGTGTCCCCGGAGCGGGTGCTGCGGGCCTTCGAGGACCTCGCCGCGGCCGCCGCGCACTGTCAGCCCGGATGCGAGCACCTGGCGCCGTCCCCCGACTGCGCCCTGGACTCGGCGGTGCGGGACGGCCATGCCGACGCTGCCCGGCTGGCGAGCCTGCGCCGGCTGCTCGGCGCCCGCGGAGCATCGCCTTGATCGCAATAGATCGGGAGATTAGTCACACTCACCCCGCCACCCGGTGCCCGCCGCCCGGGACCACCGACGCGCGGTGGGGCTCAGCTCGTAGTCTCGCAGGCGTGACCCCGCCTAACCCCACCTCCGTGAGCATCGAACCGACCGCGGACTCCGACACCGTCGCCATCGCCGACGATCTGGCCCTCGCGCTCAGCCTCGCGGACGCCGCCGACCGGATCACTCTTTCCCGATTCCAGGCAGTAGACCTGCATGTCGAGTCGAAGCCGGACAACACCCCGGTCTCCGACGCCGACACCGCCGTCGAGTCCATGATCCGCGAACGGCTCGCTGTGGCCCGGCCGGGCGACGCCGTGCTCGGCGAGGAGGAGGGTCTCGTCGGATCGGGCGCCCGCCGGCGCTGGATCCTGGACCCCGTCGACGGCACCAAGAACTTCGTGCGCGGCGTGCCCGTCTGGGGCACCCTGCTCGGGCTCGAGGTGGACGACGAGATGGTCGTCGGGGTCGCGAGCGCCCCGGCGATGAGCCGACGGTGGTGGGGAGCCCGGGGCACCGGTGCCTTCACTCGCGACGCCACCGGCGACACCCGTGCCCTGAAGGTCTCCTCGGTCACCAGCCTGGGTGACGCCTTCCTGTCCTTCGCCTCCGTCGAGGGCTGGCAGACCGCCGACCGGCTGGAGGAGTTCCTCCACCTCGCCGGCCAGGTCTGGCGGACCCGCGCCTACGGCGACTTCTGGTCACACATGATGGTGGCCGAGGGCGCCGTGGACCTCGCCTGCGAACCCGAGGTGTCGCTCTGGGACATGGCCGCGCTCCAGGTCATCGTCGAGGAGGCCGGCGGCCGGTTCACCGACCTGGGCGGACGCCGGGGACCGGGACACGGCACGGTGCTCACCACCAACGGGCATCTCCACGACGTCGCGCTGCAGTCGTTCAACGGCTCTTCATGATCGGTTTTGCGCATCGTGGTTCTCCCGCCCCCGGCCAGCGGGAGAACTCCCTGCCCGCGTTCCGTCGTGCCCTGGCCGGCGGGGCGAGTGGGCTGGAGTCGGACGTCTGGCTCACCGCCGACGGCGTTCCGGTCCTGCATCATGACGGTGTGTTCGGCCCGCCCGGGCGGCGTCGGCGGATTCCCGACCTGACCGCCGACCGCCTGCCGGGGTGGCTGCCGACCCTCGCGGAGTTCTACGCGGAGCTGGGTACGTCCTTCGAGTTCAGTCTTGACCTGAAGGGCCCGCCAGGCAGTTGGGCGGACGCGGCTGCGGCCGTCGCCGCCGTCGCCCGCGAGGCCGGTGGCGGCGAGGCGGCGAGGCGGCTGTGGCTGTGCGGCGGGCTCACGGACCTCGCGAAATACCGACCGCTGGATGACGATGTCCGGCTGGTGAACTCGACGTCGATCCGCGATATCGTCGCCGGTGGCGGAATGACCGCGTACGGCGATGAACTCCGGGCCGTCGGAGTCACCGCCCTCAACCTGCGCGCGCGTGAATGGACCCCGCCCCGGGCCGGCATCGTCGGTGTTCTCCACAACCTGGGTATCGCCGTGTTCGGGTGGGATGCGCAACGAACAACCACACTGACCCGGCTAGCCGGATACGGGCTCGATGCGGTCTACAGCGACCATCTACGCCGGCTGGTACGCGTGACGGGTGCCACCCGGGCATAGCGGCTCTTCGAAGTTAAGC
>NZ_CDWRCL010000097.1:12805-14113 GCF_977927575.1 Frankia sp. CcCS3 | reverse complement strand
TAGTTCCCGGGCTCGGGCGACAGAAGCTTGCCGGGTTGACCGTACAAACCGTTCAGGGGTTCTTTAGTGAAGCGATCGAGGGCGGCCACTCCGTGCCCAAGGTTCAGATCATGCGTAAGGTACTCAGCTCGGCGCTGACCCATGCTGTGCGGCAGGAACTCCTGAGCCGCAACGTAGCCCGCCTGGTAGTGCTCCCGACACATCGGCCAAACGAGGTGGAGCCTTGGACATCCGATGAGTCGAAGCGATTCCTGAAGGCGTCGCAATCTGATGTCCTGTACCCAGCATTCTTGCTGCTTCTGCTCTATGGCCTACGACGGGGCGAGGTGTTGGGTCTACGGTGGGGCGATATCGACTTCACCAACGACGTAGTGCACATAGGAGTCGAAATGAAATAACTTGCGCGTTTCGAACCCTCCACAGGCCTGTGACCTGCGATGATGCTCTCGATCACGTATTTGTTACTTCATTACGTCCCCATACGCCAGCAGTTGCAGCGAGTGAAGGGCAGTCTTCACATCGGACCGGTGAAAACGAAAGCCGGCGAGCGACGATTGCCGCTGCTGCGCGTTGTGCGACAGACTCTGCTCGAACACCGTGAACGGCAGACGCAGATCCGTCAGATGGCCGGTAAGGAATGGCAGGGAGACTCTGGCACCGACGCGCTCATTTTCTGCACCCAGAGCGGCCGCCCACTCGAACCGTCCACCCTCGTCCGGACCTTCCAGCGGTTATGCCGACAGCACGAAATCCGAACTATTAGAGTCCATGATCTGCGACACAGCTTGGCGACGCTCCTCCAAGACCTCGATGTCCCGGCACGCGGGGCCCAACTGATTCTTGGTCACGCCTGTGTTTCAACGACGCTTGAACACTACACTCACGACCGACTCACGCAACGGCGCACGTCGCTTGAGAAAGTCGAGAACCTACTGATCAAAGCTCCTCGGAAGAGTGGAATGGAGGCGGCGTACACCAGGCTACGTAGCCGTAGCCGTCAGTTCAGCCGTCAAAGACTCATGTTTGATGTAAATCTTGCTTCACTTATCCCTGGTGCGGGTGGCGGGACTCTAACCCGCGGCCTCATCCTTGGCAACTATCCCGAAGTAACTTTACTCGACCGCCTGACCTCCGTTAGCAGGGCTGTCGAATTAGGCAAGAGGCGGTGGCTCGTCGGGTGTGCTGCCGTCAGTCTTTGCCGTCAAAGCTACGGGGATACTTCGGACTATTCCGGGGGCCATAGGGGACGTAATGAAGTAACAAATACGTGATCGAGAGCATCATCGCAGGTCACAGGCCTGTGGAGGC
>NZ_CDWRCL010000097.1:0-12660 GCF_977927575.1 Frankia sp. CcCS3 | reverse complement strand
CCCCCACCTGCGGACGAGGGAGGAAGCCAGCCCCACGCCGACCATAGGGGACGTAATGAAGTAACAAATACGCGATCGAGAGCATCATCGCAGGTCACAGGCCTGTGGAGGGTTCGAAACGCGCAAGTTATTTCATTTCGACTCCATAGCGGTGGGAGCGCACTCGAAGTCAACCGGTCGGCCGGCATGGCCCGACCGAGTCCGCGGGCGGACCGTCGCCGCCGCGATCAGGAGCGCAGGTAGCCAGGTGCTTTCGCCGAGCAGTTCCTCGACAAGCCGGCCATGATCCTCGCCTGGACTTCGGGGGACGTTGGCACGCTTTTCGGCCCGCGGAGCGTGACTACGTCCCCCGATCTTTCCGGCATCTGTCTCGCCGGCACCCGCGCGACCGCGACGGCCTTGATCGCATCAGCGATCGGTGAATGCGGCAACGGTCACGTCGCTATCCAGCCTCACCGCCTGATAGCCGTAGGTACTGCTCAATTCTATTTTGAAAATGATGCAGAATCGATCGACGGAGGCGATGGTTCTCGCCAGGTCACGGTATTTCTGCTTGAGCCCGTATACCGCAGCCCGGTTGGTGACCGCGGTCTGGCCGCAGATGAGGATGACCGGCCTGGTTGAACCGGGAGGCGTGAACCTGGCGACGAGCGCGTATTCTCGGCGGCCTTTCTCCAGAAGGAACCTCCGCTCGCCGACAACGAAGGCCCCGGAATCGGGTTGGCCCGGTGCGATGGGACGGACGGCGACGCCCGGCAGGTGCGTGGCCAGGTGGCCGCCGGTGCGAGGGTTCGACTCGGGGCCGCCGAGGCAGAACTCCGTGCGGTCGCCGTTGATGTCGTAGAACTCGTCGCATGAGTGCACGGAGATCGGGCAGCCGAGCTCGCCGGCGAGCGTGGCGACCTCGATCATCGCATGGACGTCGTGACGGCTGACACTTCCGGGTGCGTCCCACGTGTTGTTCATGATAACGAGGCATGTGCCGCCGGCCTCCAGACCGAAGAACTCCGCCTCGCGACGCAGGGCACGAATGTTCTTCGCCCGCTGCCAGAGCCAGACCGATCCACCGCTGAGGACGCTGGTCGCGAGCCCGATCGCGATATTCAGGAATACCGCCGTCAATCTGCTCCCCTCACCGTTTCCAGCCGGGTGGACGGCGAGATCATCCCATGCCGGCGCGGCCGGTGGCCGGGCCGACGTCCGCGGCGCCGGCCCAGCCCAGCCCGGTTCACCACGTGGTACCCACCGCCCCGGTCGTCGTCGGGCGGTGATAATCTTGGTGACGCGGTTGATTTTTCATGACATGATCCTTTCGGATGCCAGGCGCTGATCACCGATGATCATCGCGGCTGGCTATTCGGGACGGCATGTCTTCGCCTCCGCCCGTACCAGGCGATCGAATCCCGGTATCTCCTCTATTACCTCGGGCATCCCGCGGTTCGTGGTTGGACCCTCCGTAACGCCAGCGGGTCGGCGGTACCCACGCTGACCGCCGGGACCATGCGAGCGATGCCGCTCCTCCTACCACCACGGTCGATACAGGAGAGAATCGCAGGAATTCTCAGTGTTTGGGATGGCCAGTCCGCGGTTTATGATCGCATCAGTCGGGCCGGTGCGGGTGTGCGTGATTCTCTTCTTGCCCTGCTCGTGAGTGATGCGATCCTGCGGGATGGGCCGCCGTCATCTGGAGAGCGGCGACAGCGAGCGGGCACGTGGTGCATCAAGTGATGTTATGACCGGGTCGGCATCAATCGGGGTGAGCCGCCGACCGAGGTGGTCCGCGCTGTCGCCCGCGCGGTGATGCGGGCCGATCTCCGCATTGACCAGGATGTGGTGGTTCATCACGGTGTGCTGGGCGGTGTACAGCAGGTTTGGGCCGGACGGGGTGGTGACAGCCTCCTCGGGGATAGGACGCTGGGTGACATCAGCGAATGAGATCGGTGGATATCTGGTCGGCGCGGGTGAGATGATCCTCCACGGCGGTCAGCCAGGCGATCGGGCGGCTTGCGTGTGGATTGTGGTCGGCGCCGGCGATCACCGCGAGATGGGCGTCCGGCACGGATCGGGCGAGCGTCTCGGCGGCGTCACGAAGACTGAAGTCCCGTTCACCAACGATGACGGTGGTCGGGGCGCCGATCTCGCCCAACCGTTCCGTGAGGGACGGATAGCTGCTCAGGTCCCGCCAGAGCGCGACGATCGCGTTCGGATCCATCCGGCCGAGCCCCGCCACCGCGCGGTGCCGGCCGGCGTGGACGGCCGTTGCGATCGCCGCCGCCCCCGCCAGCAGGACGGACACCACCCGCTTCGTGATCCCGCCCGTGCCCGTGGCGGGAGCGGCGGCGGTGTCAGCGAGAACCAGGGACCGCACCCGTCCCGGATGGTCGAGCGTGTAGCGCAGCGCCACCACCCCGCCCATCGAGTGGCCGATCAGGTGGACGGCGGGCAGCCCGAGCACGTCGACCACCGTCGCGAGGTCCGCCACCAGCTGATCAAAGCTGTAACCCGCCCGGCCCGTCGTGGCCCAGCCACTCGCGCCATGCCCTCGCTGGTCGTAGGTGATCACACGGCGGGACGCGGCGAGCTCCGGAGCCACCGCGGCCCAGCCCGCCGTGGTGCCGGCGATCCCGTGGAGCAGCAGGACCGGGATATCGTCACGCCCGCCGCGGACCGTCCCCGGGCTGCCGTCGGACGTCGTGGTCCGCGTCTCATCCTGGGCCCGTGCCTCGTTCGGGGGACGGTCGTCCGCCCGGAGGTGGTCCGGGGGCGGGGGAACCGGTGGCCGGGGAAGCTCCGGCGGGGGGATCGTCGGGTGGGAAACCCTCCGGCCGTAGCTCTTCGACGTGCAGTTCCAGATAGTCCGGACCCGTCGCCACCGCTACCCGCCGCTCCACCGAGATCACCACATCTCCATGGTCGCGTCTCGCGGGGCCGGACAGCCCCCGATCGGGTGATCGGGGGCTCGCCGAGCGGCAGGCGAATCTTCGGCTCATGCGACGCATCCGGAGAATCTCGACAGCGCCGGGCGGGGTCGAAGCGTCCGACGAGGAATATCCGGATCGGGAGAAAGCGCGGACGGGAAGAACGCCGGCGTAGGGGCGTAGGGGCGCAGGGGCGCAGGGGTAGAGAGTAGGACGCGGGCGAGGGGGAACGACATGGCCGAGAAGGACGGGTGCCAACGGGCCGGGTTCGGGCCGTTCGTCCGGGAGCCGCTGGAGGGCGTGCGCCGGATCGCGGTGCTGCGGGCCAGCGGGCTCGGCGACTTCGTGTTGGCGCTGCCGGCGTTGGAGGCGCTGCGGGCGGCCTATCCGGACGCGCATCTGGTGTACCTCGGTCTGTCCTGGCACGTCGAGCTGTTGGCGGGCCGCCCGGGACCCTGGGACGAGGTGGCGGCCATCCCGCCCTGGCCCGGCGTGTCCACCAGCACGCAAGGACCCTCGCCGACCGGTACGGCCCCGACCTCCGCCACCACCGACGACCTACGGACGGATGGCACTCGAGCCGACGACGAGGTGCGAACGGATCGCGTGCGCGACGGCGAGGTGCGCGACGGCGCCGTGCGCGCGTTCGTCCGGCGCCACCGGGTGGCCCGCTACGACCTGGCGCTGCAGCTGCACGGTGGGGGCGCCCATTCCACCCCGCTGGTGCACGCCTTGGGCGCGCGGTTCACCGCCGGTGGCCGGGACGTGGGAGCGCCGCCGCTGCACCGGTCCGTTCCGTTCCGGCATCTGCAACACGAGACGTTGCGCAACCTGGAGATCGTGGGACTCGTCGGGGCTTCCCCCGTCACCCTGAACCCCGGATTGACCGTGACGGCCGACGATCGCCGGGCGGCCGCCGAGGCCATGGCCGGCGCCGAGGTCACGGCCGGGGCCGCCCCGCTGGTCGTTCTGCATCCCGGCGCGAGCGATCCGCGTCGGCGCTGGCCCGTCGACCGGTTCGCCGGAGTCGCGAACGCGCTCGCGGCGGACGGCGCTCGCATCATGATCGTCGGTGTAGCGGCCGAGCGAGCCCTCGCTGAACGGCTCGCGGCGGGCGTGTCGGGGCCCGTGGTGAACCTGGCCGGCCGCCTCTGCCTGCCCGGCCTGGTGGGGATTCTCGCCACCGCCGACCTGATGATCGGTAACGACTCGGGGCCGCGGCACCTCGCCGGTGCACTCGGTATTCTGACCGTCGGCGTCTTCTGGTGCGGCAATGTGATCAATGCTGGGCCGCTGGAACGGGCCCGCCACCGCATCGCCACGTCTTTTCAGACGACCTGCCCGGAATGTGGGGCGAGCCAGGCGCACGGGCGATGCCCCCACAACCCGTCGTTCGTCGCGGATGTATCCGTGGACGAGGTCCTCGTCGAAGCCCGGAACCTGCTCGCCCGGGACTGGCTCGCCTGGGACTGGAAGGTACCCCCGGGTCCGTCTGACTCGGCTCCGCTCGATCGGCCAGCCGCCGTTCGATGATCGGGACGGTCAGCCGATTCCCGCGTGCATCTCGAAGTCCAGCGCACCGATGCCGACGAGCCAGTACACCCAGTCGGCGTCGCGGGTCGGGGCGACCTGTCCGCCCGGTGGCTGGTAGCCGACCCGCCTCGCCTTCTCCAGCGCGCCCGCCAACCGGTCGTTGAGCGAGGTCTGCTTGATCCCCAGCCGGTCGGCGGCGGATTTCTTGGGACGTGGATCCGGGTTACGCAGGGGCGGCCACCGTAGATGCTGCTCGAAGACCACGCGGATCGCCTCGGTCTCCTTCTCGGAGAGGCGATCGACCTCGTTGCTCTCCGTCACTCGACGATCGCGGGCGATCCGGCGGACGCCGGTCGGCTCCGGCTCGCATAACAGCAGGTAGCTGCGCTGCAGAGTACCGCGCAGCCAGATCGCGGTCGGCCGGTCGGTCACCGACACCAGCCCGCCCTGCTCGACGGGATACGTCGGCTGCCCCCAGTTCCGGACATCGGCCTGGTTCAGGTTCGCGATTTCCACATTCCAGCCGCCGCCCGGCGCGGCGGACACGCGGGCGGCCCGGCGGGAGAGTTTCCGGTCCGGCGGGCCGGCGGACAGATGCCGGTGCGACGCGGCCTCGTCACAGACGTCGTCCGGGGCGGCGCCGACGCACAGCTGGTCGGAACGGCGCAGCCGCTGGTCGAATTCGACCCGATCGTCGACGAGGAACCGCAGCCGCATGGCGAGCGAGTGTAACGGTACCTTTCCGCAGGGTGGTTTCGGCCCCTCCGGTCGCCGCTTCCCCGGCGATCTCGTCCGTGCCCGGATACCGGTGTGGGTCAGGCGTTGCTGCCGTCGGCCCCGCGCACCGCCCGCGCGTGAATCTGAAACTCTTCGAGGTCGGAGCCGATGAGACGACCGAGAACCCGGATCACGTCGGAGCGTTCGATCGCCACCGGGCGCCACAGGATCGCGGATTGGGCTTCGCGCAGACCGGCCTCCCGCGGGAAGGCGAGCAGGCGTCCGCAAACCCAGCTGAGCCGACGTACCTGAGTGGTAATCGGGAAGGCCAGGATGACGCCGTTCTCCACCCGCACCGCGACCACCGGGCGCCGCTTGTAGCCGGCACAGTCCGAGAAGTCGACGCGGGCATCGAGGACCATCGCGGGCCCCAGCGACGTCCACGGAACCGGCCGCAGGTGCTTGAGGGAATTCCCGCTCGGTCGCGGCTTGCTCGTCGTAGTCGATACCGATCGGGGATGTCCGTCCGGTCCGGACGCGTAGCGGGCGAGGTAGTCCGGCAGCGGCTGATCGCGCCGAGTGCGTCGGCGGGCCTGCCGGGCCCGGTCACGGGCAAGTTGCTGCAGTGGGTTGCTCCGCCTGGCCGGGACCTGGCGCTGAGCGCGGCGGGAGTTGAACTCGGGCACGGTGCCTCCGGAAGGTAGTAGGCCGTTGCCATCGACCGTCGCAGAAGCCGCCGATGACGACCAGACCGATAGATGTCGGTTATGGCTGTCCTTTACCTGACGAGGCCGAGCGGTACCGTCATATCGCGCGGACAGGCATACTGCAGATCCTTCGCGATCTTGCGGGAGGAAGGGGGGACCGTCGTGCACGTCGCCGTTGCCACGACCATGGACGCTGATCGTCTGGATGATTCGGACGGTAGCGTCGGGATGCCCGCATCCCACGCCCCGGCAGATGTGATCGGGAAGCACCGTTGACCGGCCCGGACGGACCTGTGGTTTCGCCGGGCGACCCGGTTCCGGCAGTGATCACAGTGGTCGTGGGCGGGGACTCCTCCGATGTCCCGGGCTGCGGCGTCCTGGACGGCTCGCGCGCCATCGATGGTGACGTCGCCGGGATTGATCCTTCCGGGGCGGTGACCGGTTCACCCGGAGCGCAGGAGGCGAACGAGCTCGGAGGCCCGGACGAGCCGGCGGCCGGGCAGGACGACAGCGACGAGCTGGAAGACGCCGCAGCCGCCGACGACGCGGACGTGGACGCCGACGCCGACGCCGACGTGGACGAGGGGGCCGGCGCGGTCTCCTCACGCCATGCCCCACCCCGCGTCGCCTTGCCCACGGCGAGCGCCGGACTGATCATGCCTGCGCGGGTCGAGCTGAGCTGGCCGGAACTTCCGGGACTGCCGCTGGTTGATCTGCTCGACAGCTATTCCGCCGATGCTCCCGCGGTCTCCGCGGCCGCCCTGCTGCGCGCCTTCGTCGAGATCGGCCGCAGCCTCGAACCGTTCCATCAGCAGGGCGTGGGGCTTCTCGCGCCGTGGAGCTTCAGGTGGACCGGGCAGAGCCTCACCCTGGCCGTCTGCGATCTGCTGGACGCGGGCAGGCACGACCCCGTCGACCCCTGGTTCGTCACTCCGGCGGGGGAGTGTGGTCCCGCCCGTGACCTTCGCCTGTTCGCCGTAGTGCTGTTCAAGGCGCTGACCGGCGAGTGGAGTAACCGGGACGCCTCGATGCTGGCGATGGCCGGGCTCGCCGCCGGCGAGTGGCCGCCCGGCGCCGACGCCGCGCTGCGGGCCTGCCTACATCCCGAGCATGGTCGCCGGGCGGCCGGAGCCGGTGCGCTGGCGTCGAGGATCGCACCCTTCGTCTTCCCCGCGCGCAACGAGCGGCTGACGACCGTCGTCGCGTGCGAGAGCGTGACGGGCTGGCGCAAGGCGGGCGGCAACCCGGAAGGCGACAACGAGGACGCGGTCGGCTGGGCGAAGGTCGAGGACCCGTCGGACGGCACGACCACCGCCTGCGCGGTGCTCGACGGCATTACCGGTCCCGGTGACGGTTCGGGACGGTGGGCGGCGCGGGCGCTGCTCGCGGCATTCCGCCGCCGGTGGAAGGACAGCGAGACCGAACCGGAGCGGCTGCTGCTGGACGTCGCGCTGCCGCCGCCGCCCGCGCCGCTGAGCCGCCGGGCCGCCGCGGTGGCGGTGCTCGCCTCGATCTCCCGCGGTCGCGCCGACATCGCGACCGTCGGGGACTGCCGTGCCTACCTGCTGCGCCGCTGCGGCGACGGCTTCGCGGCCACCCGGCTGTCCAGCGAGCACAGCGTGGTTGCCGAGGCGATCGTCGCCGGCCAGGCTCCCACGCCCGAGGAGCGCGGCATCGTGACCGAGAGCGTCCGGACGGCGCAGCGCGGCGCGACCGCGGTGGCGACCAGAAGGGTGCAGCTCGCCGACGGCGACCTGCTGATCCTCGCCACCGACGGGGCGTGCGAGGCGGGCGTCGACACCGCCGAGGACATTCCGGGCGTGGCCGACTGGAGGTTCTGCGACGTGCTGGAGGACCTCGCCTCGGTCGCCCGCACCCCCGCCGAACTGGCCTCGTTGCTCTGCCGTCGGGCGGAGGACCTCGGTGGGCACGACAACGCCACCGTCGCGATGATCGCGATCCGCTCCGCCCGGGAGAAGGTGGTCGCCACCCGGACCAGACCGCGCCAGCGGGCGATGCTCACCGGCGTCGGCGAGTCCCGCGGCGCCGGCACGCGCATCCACGGGGAGCCGCGCATTCACGGGGAGCCGCACATCCACGGGGAGAAAGGAAACCGATGAACGACAGGGACCGGCTCGGCGTCGAGGGCCGGATGGACCGGGGTGTCACGAAGCCGGGTGGGGTGCTCCGGCTGACGATCAGCGTGGCCGATCCGCCGCGGGGCCGGCGGGAGGTGGCAGTCGCTGTCGCGGTCGACGCATCCCTGTCGATGCTGCATCCAGCGGCGCCGGATGCGGTCAGCAAGTGGGAGCTCGCGCAGCGGGTCCTGGAACGCGTGCACGGCCTGCTGCCCGACGGCTGTCCGCTCGTGCTGGTGCGCTTCGCCCGTGAGGCGCGAGTGATCAGCGCCGGACGCCGGCCCGACCGCCTGCCGGCCGTCGACGGCCCCACGAACAGCGACGCGGACTCCTACACCAACATCGGCGACGCGCTCACCGTCGCCGGGCGGGAGCTGCTCGCGCAGGCGCCGGACGCGGACGTCTACCGGGTCTTGCTCATCACCGACGGCGAGGCCAACATCGGCCGCTGGCAGCCCGAGCAGCTTGCCCACATCGTCGCCGGGCTCGGCGACCAGGGCATCGGGACGGACGTGCTGGGCATCGGCGTCGACGCCCGGGACGAGGCGCTTGCCGAGATGGTCGGGGTGTGCGGCCAGACGCAGCACGTCTGGGCGGCGGCCGAGGACGTCGACCGGATCGACGCGATCGTCTCGTCGCTGATCGAACCGGTGGTCGGCGCGGCCGCGGGGCGCGGTGAGCTGCGGGTCCTGATCCGACCCGGCTGGACGGTGGAGGCGCTGCGGCGGATCAAACCGCAGCGTCACCTCATGAAGGTGCCGCCACCGACCTCGCGCGGCACCGAGCTGCGGCTGCCGCTGCCCGCCGTGAGTACCGGCGAGGACCGTCCGGTCTTCCTGCTCCGGCTGCGCGCTCCGGACACACCGCTCGGCGCGCACACGATTCTTCAGGCCCGCGGCGGGGTGGTCGCCGGTGGACGGCGGCTGGCCGTGGACAGCCGGGCCGACCCGCAGGCCGCGCAGCGCTTCCGGGTCACCGTCGAGGCGGATGTCTTCCCGGACGCGGAATCCTCCCTCGAACACGAGGAGAGCATCGCGGAGTTCGACGAGGAGATCGCGAAGCGGGCCAGCTTCGCCCATTCCCGGGAAAGCGTCACCGAGTTGTTCCGGAACGCGGCGCTGTGGGCGGCGGACCGTGGATTCGACGATCTGGCCGACCACTACAACGCGACGCTACGGGCCCTCGGCCAGGGTGTCGCGCCGGCCGATGCGGTGTCGGGAGCCCGGGTCCGGGCGACCCGCACCAGGACCCGGACCCGTGATCTCGTCGAGGCGGGCCCGGTGCCCGGCCGGCCACACGGCGGGGCGGTGTCCCGTCGGCGTCTCGACGACGTTCTCGGCAACAGCTGACAACCGGTAGGAGTCCCATGTCCTCGACGACGGTGCTGTTCGACGTCAGTAACATCACCCGGGACGGTTCGCCGGGCAGCTTCGCGCAGATCGGTCTCGGCTGCGCGCACGGCGCCCGCTGCCCGCGCCGGTGCGGCGTGACCGCGCGGCTGTTCGCCGTGGAGGCCGCCGCCCGCCGTGCCTTCGGCGCCGACGCGACCTTTCGCTATGTGGCCGACAACAGCCTGCGCGGCCTGCTCGACGACCTCGCCCCACTGCAGCGGTACTACCGTGACGGCGCCCTGGTCTGGGCGGCCGAGGCCGATGACATCCTGCTCGAGGAGGCGAGGGCCGTCGGGGGGAAGGTCGTCAGCAAGGACAACTTCTACGGCAAACGCAACATCGACGCCCACGCGTGGATCCAGGGCGACGCCTCGACCTTCTTCGGATGGAAGGTGCTACCCGCAGCCCCGGCGGGCGAGAACGTGAAACTGGTCCGCCGGGCGATGAACCGGATCGACACCGTCACCTGGGAGCGGGCCGCACGGCAGGGCGAGGTGAAGGCGTCGGGCCTGCGGGGGCGGCCGGAGGTCGTCACCGCCGCCCGCGCCAACGCCTATCGCTGCGTGACCCCCGACTGCGTGAACGCCCGGCTGGTCTGTCCGCTGTGCCGACGCCCGGTCCAGGAGATCGAGACGGATACCGGGCAGGCGGCCGGGGACGCCTCGGGCGCGGCGGCGCCCGAGACCCCGATGCCCCCGGCGTCCCCCGTGCCCCCGGCACCTCCCATGCCCCCGGCGCCGCGGGACGCGCCGGCTCCCCGGGGAGCGACCGAGCCCCTGGACCTGGATGTCCCGGACCGGCAGGCGGGCCCTGGCGAACCCGGGGAGGGGGGCCGCAGGACCCTGGCGGACGCGTTCGGGGACGCGTTCGGGGATGCGCTCGCGGACGCCGCCACGATCTTCGATGCTCCCGCCTACATCCCGCCCTCGGGCACCGCGGGGGCGCCGACCATCGTCGGCCTGCCCGTGCCGTCCGGCGCCGGGTGGGGTCCCAGGGTGGTGGCGGGTCCGGTCGTGCTGCGGATCGAGGGTGGCGGCACCCATCGTCTCGTGACGTTGGAGGTGGGCACCACGGTCGTCCTTGGGCGGCATCCCGACGACAACCTCGGCTCGGAGCGGCTCGTTGACGTCACGGCCGGGCTCGGTAGCAGTTACGACTACATCAGCACCCGGCACGTGGAGATCACCCTCACGGCTTCCGGCACGGCGACGGTGGTCGACCGCTCCCACAACGGCACCAGTCTGGGCGACGACCGGCTGGTGCGTGACCTGCCCCGGGAGTGGTGTTTCGACGTCCCGCTTCACCTGGCCGGGTCGCTCGTGCGGGTCGGCAGGGTCAACGCGGTCGTCGCAGCTGAGGCGGCCAAGGCAGCTGAGGCGGCCAAGGCAGCCGGGGCAACCAGGGCGGCCGGGCGGAACAGGCTGGCGGCTGACCGTCCGGCGCGGCGACGGCTCGTCGTTCGACACCCCGAACGTGGGACCCGGCGAACGCATCGTGCTGGGACGGCAACCGAACGCCGTGCAGCGGACGGCGGACGACCTGATCGTCGTCGACGTCTGCGACCGGCTTCAGGTCGACGCCGCCGGCCGGGTCTCGCGGCGCCATCTGATGGTCGGCAACGAGCGCGACGGGACGGTGACGCTCACCGATCTGTCGACGAACGGCTCCTGGCTGGGTTCCCGGCGGCTGACGCCGGGTGTCGCCGAGAGGTGGGACGGCGAGGAGCCGGTCTCGCTGGTCCGCGACGTCGTGGGCCTGGAAGTGCGTGTGACGGCACCCTGGCCGGCCGGCGGGGTGCTCGGGAGCGGCGGACCCGGCGGCGGTGGGGTACTCGGAGGTGGCCGGTGAGTACGGTCGCCTCCGATCTGGAGATCGTCGAACGGTTGCGTTACGGGGCGTCCTTCGCGTCGGTGCCGCGCACCTGGGGCCGTGGCCGGTACCGCTGCGTGCGTCATCTCGCCGAGGGCGGCCAGGGTTACGTCGAGCTCGCCCGGGACGAGTGGAGCAACGCCCTGGTCGTCGTCAAGGGCGCATGGTGGGGCGGCCGCGACCACGACATCAACCCCGAGTACGCCAGGACCCAGTACGAGAATCGCTCGATCGACGTCGAGGACGCGGTCGCCGTTCAGGCGGCGCTCGGCGAGATCACCCATGGGGTGCCGGCCCTGGTGGACGTCGTCTACGGGCCATCGCCGACCCGGCACGACCATAACGCGCTCGTGACCGGGGGCAACGAGCGGGAGGCCGAGCGGTACAACCGTGAGGCGTTCATCGTCATGCAGTTCATCGGTGACATCGGACAGATGGTGCCCACCACGCTCGGCTCCCGGGTCACCGAGTCCGGCCCGCTCAGCGCCCGCCAGGTCGTCGAACTGGCCGACCAGATCAGCGCCACGCTGGAGGCGATGCACACGATCCGACCGCAGCGGCTCTACCAGCATGAGGAACGGATCAGGGGGTACTGGGTCCACGGCGACATCAAGCCGGAGAACATCCTCGCCGCCGGTGACCCACCTCGGTACTCGCTCGTCGACTTGTCGACGGCGGCGATCGTCGAGCCGTCGGCCAAGGTCATGCCCACCACCGCGACCCCGGGCTATGCCCCGCCGGGAGCCGAGCCGCTCAGTCCGCAGTACGACCTGCACTGCCTGGCGGCCACCCTGCTGTTCGCGCTGACCGGTGACCGCCCGGACGACTGGCTCGGCGGGGCGACCGAGGCCAGGTCGGCCGCGGACGCCGCCGGTTCCCAGGCGGACGCCGAGGCGCGGGACGAGAAGCTGCGGCAGTTGCGGGGTGAGCTCGCGGCCCGTCGCGTGCACCCCATGCTGATCCGCCTGATCACCGACTGCCTGCCCGCCGATCCGCGCTTCCGGCTCGGCACCGCCACCGTGCTACGTGCGGAGATCGCCGCGGTGCGCACCGCGCTGGTCGCCCGCGAGGTCCTGTCGGATGAGGAGCCGCAACCGTGAGCTGGTGGAACCGGAGTCCGTGGGGGAGCCAGCCCGACGGCGGAGCGGGCTCGAACGGCGGGGCCTTCCAGGGCGGTCGGACGGGATCGCCCGGCGCGGCGTCTTCGGGTGGTGGCGGGTACCCGGCCGGCACCGCGGGTCCCGCCGCCGCGGACGACTTCGACGACTTCGACGACTTCGCGGACCCCGAGCCGCTCCCCGCCGGACCCGCCGGACCCGCCGACGGCGCCGCGTCGGCGCAGCGGGGACACCGGCCGGCGCGGACCGGAGGCGCGCGGTCCACGCCG
>NZ_CDWRCL010000096.1:0-14090 GCF_977927575.1 Frankia sp. CcCS3 | reverse complement strand
TCGCGGTAGGGACCGTCCTTGCGGGCGCCCCCGCACAGATCCCAGCGTGCGGGATTACCGCACTGGGCTCCTGCCTCGGGTTCTGGCGTCGAAGCGCACGCTCGGCATCGGGTGGCGTGGGCGGGCGGGTGGTAGCCATCGGTCGGCATGGCGCCCCATGCGCGCCCAGGCCAGTCGCGTGCGCTGGCTTCGTCGGCGAAGCGCCTTGAACCAGTGCCGTGTCGCCTGGGTGCGGAAGGACGCGACCGCGTCCGTGTTGCCGCGCACGGCGTAGTAGTTGAGATGCCCAACCACCACTGCGTAGCCACTGCCCTTGAACCGGGACGGGTTGGTGCCGGCGCCGCTTCAGTTCCTCCTTGATCTCTTTGAGCTTCGCCCGCATCCGCCTCTTGTCCGTGACGCGCCTCACCCAGAAGTGCCCCTTCTTGGACGTCGCGCACAGATGTGTGAACCCCAGGAAGGTGAACGTCTCCGGCTTCCCGAGACCGTGGGTCTTCCGCCAACTGGCCGCGTAGCGACCGAACTGGATCAGCCGGGTCTTGCCGGGGTGCAGTTCCAAACCGAACCTGGCGAACCTCTCGCGCAGGTCGACGAGAAACCGACGGGCGTCGTCCTCGTACTCGAAGCCGGTGATCGCATCGTCGGCGAAACGGACAACGATCATCTGTCCGCGTGCCTTGTGTCTGCGCCACCGTTGAGGCTCTCCGCAGTTAGCCAGAGGTCGTAGTCATCTGATTACGTAGCGGTCGCGTGGGTGGTTACGGTCGGTCGCCACTGCGGGCGGGCAGCGCGGGAGGCGGTGTACCGGGCCCTGAGTTGCTGGTTGGCGACGTTGGACATCCCGAACGCCACCCGGTAGATCAGCTTCGTGAGGCGATTGACTCCCTCGGCGGCCGCGTTGGAGATCCCGTGGTGGACAGCGTTCGTGATCTCCTCGAGCCAGGTGTTGAGGGTCTCGGTCGCGGTGACGAGTTCGGGGATGCTGGTGCCGAAGGTCGCGACGTAGTCGAGGAAGCGGAACGGTGTGCGCGATCTCGGTGCGGGTGACCGGCCGGCCGGTCCGTGACGGGGAGAGCGCGAGCGCCCTGAGCAGCCGGTTCTTCGCGGTCCAGGCGACGCGCAGGTCGTAGGCGGCGTCGCCGTCGATCGCGACGAGCTCGCCGAGCCCGTCGAGGATCTTCCGTCGGCCGCGGTCCGAGAGCCGCTCAGGACCGTAGCGCAGCGCGTTGTTGAGCTGGTACTCGACGTCGGTGGCCCGGCCGCGCCGGTCGTGGAGCTGGTGACTGATGCGTCGTCGCACGTCATCGCACATCCTGCCCAGGTGCTGGGCCACATGAAAATGATCGGCCGCGACCATCGCGTGCGGGAGGGCCTCGCGGGCGACGGCCCGGTACGTCGTCGACATGTCGATCGTGACCGCCCGGATCCCGTCACGCCAGGCCGCCGGCTGGGCCCGGAGCCAGGCGATCACGGAGGCCCTCGCCCGGGTCTCGACCACGCCGAGCAGGCCGTGCCCACCCGCGGAGACGAACGCGCCGTGCGCCGTGTGCCAGGCCACCCGCGCCCACCGCGCGGCCACACCATCCGTCTCGAACTCCAACACCTCGGCCACGAACCCCGGCAACCCCAGCACCGCCGCCACCGCACGACCAGCCGTACCCCCGAACAACAACGCACCCGTTCTTCCGACGATCACGGACCTTAGACAAGTCGCGATCTTTCCGGATGGGCGGGTGCGTCCCTTTACAGCCCCAGGAGCCATCACGCTCCGTCACAACGATAGGTTGCGGAGGATGTCGTCGTGACACACCTGCACTGTGATCACTTCGGGTGGCTCGTCGATCCGAACGCTAATTTGTTCCCTCAGGCCAGGATCTGGATCGGCGGGGCTGATTACACGTACTTCCAGGAGTCGGCCAGAAAATCCACGGATGGGCAAGACGACGATGAGCGGAAGTTCATTATCGATCAGCAGCTCTCGCTTGCTGGCTTGCGTGATGCCGGCAGCGTTCAACTCCTGGACCGTGAAAAGTTGGAAGTGTTGCCGGGAATCTCCTTGATGCCGACCCCGGGTCACACCCCGGGGCGCACCAGCGTCATGGCGGCCAGCGGCGGCCAGCGGATCCTGTTCTTCGGTGACGCGATCACCTGCCCGCACCAGTTACACCACCCGAGCTGGCACAGCGTTGGCGACGTCGACGTCAAGCTTGCGAACCACAGCCGGGAGTGGATCTGGAACGAGCTGTCGAAGCCAGGAACCGACGGGGTCGGCTCACACTTCCCGCAGGCACAGGAGGGCACCCTCGCACTCCACGAAGGGCGAGCGTGGTCAGCCTGAAACTCACCGGGAGGGCCCGGCGCGCCCGGGCAGCCGAGCCACGGGCCCTCCCGCACCTACCAAGCAGCGAGATGAAGATCGGTGAGTACTCCAAGCCGTGTCGTCGACGTCGCCCGGCCGCCGTTCACATTGCCGTTCACATTGCCGGTCGCCTGCGTCGCCGGGGGATTCGTCATGACGGCATGAGCTGGCGAGTGACGGCTGGCTCGGTCAGGGACGGGGTCACCAGGAGAGGGCGTCCTTCCGCCGGCCACGGCAGGGGTGTGCTCTGCGGCCAGTCTCCGGTGGTAACGACGATGACCGCCAGACCGGCCCGCTGCGCGGCGATTGCCCCGATCCTGGAGTCCTCGACGGCGACCGCGTCGCGCGGATCAACTCCCAGGGCCGAGCAGGCGGTTAGGTAGACCTCCGGGTGAGGCTTGGGTAGGTCGACATCGTCCGCGGCGATGGTCGCGTCGAACGCCACATCGAATCCCGCGCCGGTGAGCATCGCGACGAGTACATCGGCCGGGCTGTTCGAGGCGACCGCCATCGGTACGCTGCCGCTCAGGCCAGCGAGCAGGGCGGCCGCGCCCGGCATGGCGCGAGGAGGGTCACGTTTCACCGCCTGCCGCAGCGAACGGTGAAGCACCGATGCGATCAAGGCAGCTTCGTGTTCCTGGTTGCCCCAGCGCGCGATCCGCGCGGCCCCCGACGCGACGGAGCTGCCGACCAGCTGCCCGCGCATCGCGTCGTCCAACTCGAAGGAGACGGCCGCGGCTGCCTCGTCGAACGCGGTGGCCCATGCCGCCGTGCTGTCCACGAGCAATCCATCGCAGTCGAACAGCACCGCGGCTGGCCGCTGACTGCCCCCTGTTCGCTGGTTCGCGCCGTGGTCGGAAAACGTCCCAGAGATAATCATCTGTCTCCATCAAAATCTGAACAGTCCGAGCGAATCAGTAGCGATTGAGTAGGACGAATCAGTAACAGTGTTCATCGAGAGCATCCGCAGCCAGAGTCTGCGCGATGCGGGCATGGTCAGGATTCCGCAGAAGAAGAGCGATGAAAAGGCTCTCAAGAACCAGGAGGTGGGCGAGACGGCTGGTCATCGCCTCTATTTGGTACCGGGTTTTACGACTCCCGGCGACGAGCACGGTTGTCGCGACCTCCGTCAACGGGCTGCTGTGAAAACTGATGATCGCGATAACCGCGGCACCGGCGGCGTGTGCGCCGCGAGCAGCGCCTACGGTCTCATGAGTCGCCCCGGTGTGACTCACCGCGACCGCGACATCATCCGGCCCGAGCAGGCGTGCCTGCACGTGCTGCGTGTGCACATCCGGCGGGAAGCTGGCCGGGACGCCGATCGTGGCCAGCCGAAACGCCCCGTCCGCGGCAATCGGTGCGCTTGTGCCGACCCCCAGAAAAAGAACACGCCGCGCCGCATGGAGCGCCTCAACGGCATCGGCAAGCGCACCCGCGCCCACGCTCATCGGGACGCGCGACAGTGCCTGACCGTTCGAGGCCGCCAGCTTGGCAAGCACCTGATGCACGGTGTCGCTGGGATCGATGTCCTCCCGGGGGCGTTCACCGAGCGGCAGAAGATCTTGAGCTAGAGCGATCTTGGCTGCCTGGAAACCCTTGAAGCCGAGACTTTGGCACGCGCGGACGACCGTGGCGACCCCCACCCCCGCGGCAGCGGCGACCTCGGATACCGAAAGATTAAGGATCTCCGCTCCCGGCTCCAGCAACGCTTCGAGGACCCGGGCCTCGCTCGGAGCGAGATCCGCGGCGGCCCCCCGCACCCGTTCAGCAAAGGTGCCAGCCGGCTCGTCAGCAACGCTCGCCGCGCCGGTCTCACTGGGCCTGGTCGCCCTGGGCCTGGTCGTCACATCCACGAACCTAGCCACACGGAACAACGTTCCGATGAACGATGGATGGACATTTTATATCAAGAAAATATCGGAATTTTGTTCCGACGCTGCTCCTCACGCAGGGCTAGCTGGTATTTGCGGACGGATCCGGAACCCGTCCGCGGGCGGGCACGTTACCGTCGGGCGAGTCGGCCCAGTACCGGCGGAAGCTCGCCGGAATACACCACGGTCAGGAAACGGGTGGCCCGGGTCAGCGCGACGTAGAGGTCGGCGAGCCCCCGGGTCGGCCCGGCCAGCAACGCGGCCGGTTCCACCAGCACCACCGCGTCGAACTCGAGACCTTTGCTCTCCGCCACGCTCAGCACCACCACCGGCGCGTCGAGAGCGTTGCCGACGGATCTGGCGGGGTCGACGGAGTCCGCCGCGACCGCCAGATCCGGGAGGGCTGCCATGAGGGCGCCGCGCAGCCCCGGGATGTCCTGCGGGCGGCAGATCACGGCGACCCGCCCGTCGCCGACCTCGCTCGCGGCCCGGCTCGCCGCGTACACCACGGCGGCGACGAGGTCCCCGGGAGGCTCCTGGGCGAAGGTCCGCCTGTCCTTTAACAGACCAGTCTCGAGCAGACCGACGAGGCCCGGGACATCGTCGGTCGTCACGTCGCCCACGCGCACCGCCGTCGGGGCACGGCCCACCGAACGCACTGAGAGGGGAACGGAGACCGTCGGGTCCTGCGCCCGCAGGACGTCGGCGGCAACGTCCATGATCTCCCGAGGTGTGCGGTAGTTGACGCTGAGCCGCTCGACCGTGAACCGGTCGCCGACCGCGGGCCCCAGCAGCTCCCCCCAGGACGTCGGCGCGCCCGGCCGGGCGGTCTGGGCCAGGTCACCGACGAGGGTCGCCGTGCGTCCCGGGCAGCGCCGCCACAACAGCCGCCACAACATCGGCGAGACCTCCTGGGCCTCGTCGACGATCAGGTGGCCGAAAGTCCAGGTGCGGTCCTCGCGGGCATGATCGGCGGCACTGCGCCGCGCCCGCGGCCCGCTCCACCGCTCGGCGAGCGCCTCGGTGTCAACCTGCCCCTCGAGCCCGAGCATGTCCACCACGCCCCGGGCGTACTCGCGTTCCTCCTCGCGTTCCCGCTCGGCACGGCGGGCGGTCTCGCGGCCGGTCTCCTCGCCCGGGTCGCCGAGCAGCTCGGCGGCCTCATCGAGCAGCGGCACATCGGCCGGAGCCCACGCCCGCTCGACCCGCTCGGCGGCCGCTGTACTCGCCGTACCCACGCCGTCGCGCTGCACCGGGATCCGGGCGGACGCTGCGGCCGTCCGCCGGTCCTCGAGCAGAGATCGTTCCGCCGGGGTGAGTCGGCTACCCGCCGCACGCGCCAGGGCCGCCGGATCGGCGAAGAGCTCCTCGAGGAGCCGCTGGGGGGTCAGCAGCGGCCAGAGGCCGTCGAGCACCGTACGGACCTCTTCCGCCGACCACAGGTCCCGGATGATCTGGCCGCGTTCGTCGGCGTCGAGCAGCCCGCCCGGGATCTGGTTCACCACCTGGGTGGCCAGCTCTGCCAACAGCTCGCGCAGGAAGATCCGACGGGCCGAGTTGTGCGGGCGGCGGCTGCGCCGCGCCCGGGTGCGGGCCCGCGCGACCGTGTCGCGACCGAGGCGCAGCATGTGATCGTCGTAGGGGATGAGCACCTCTCGCCGCGGCAGCCGCTGCCGGTCCCTGACGGCGGCGGCGATGACCTCGGCCATCCGCGGATCACCCTTGAGCGCAGCGGTCGCGGCGTCCTCGACGCCGTGCGCGTCGACCCCGGGAAAGAGCCGTCCCGGCGTGGCGAAGATCACCCCGGTCTCCCCGAGGGAGGGCAGCACCTGGTCGATGTAGCGCAGGAACACCGGACTCGGCCCCACGATCAGCACGCCGGACTGGTCGAGTCGAGCCCGGTCGTTGTAGAGCAGATAGGCGGCACGGTGCAGCGCCACCGCGGTCTTACCGGTCCCCGGTCCACCGTCGACGACGAGCACGCCGTTCGCCCGCGCCCGGATGATGCGGTCCTGCTCGGCCTGCAGAGTGGCGATGATGTCGTGCATGCGCCCGGTCCTGGGCGCGGCCAGCGCCTCGAGCAACATCGTGTCGCCGGACGCCGTCACCCCGCCGGGCTCGCTCGTGCCGGTGCCAGTGCCGGTGGCCGTGCCGGCCGGCAGGCTCAACGGGTCGTCGGCGATGCCGGTGACCTCCCGGCCCTTGGTCCGCAGATGACGCCGCCGCACCAGACCGTGCGGATCGGCCAGCGTCGCCCGGTAGAAGGCGGTGGCCACCGGGGCCCGCCAGTCCACCAGGATCGGTTCCTGCTCGCTGTCGGACAGGCCGATCCGGCCGATGTACGTCCGGCGCCCGTCGGCGTGGTCCATCGCGCCGAAACACAGCCGCCCTTCGGCGGCGTCGAGGCGGGCGAGCCGGTCGGCGTGGGTCGCCGCGAACACGTCACGTTCCACGAGTGACTGTGGGGTGCCCGTGCCACTTTCCAGCAGGACCCGGCGCAGCTGCCCACGGGTGATCTCGCGGACCTCGTCCAACCGGATGTACAGCGTGTCCAGGTACGCCTGTTCACGGGCGCGCTCGACGTCCTGCATGGTCGGCACCGGCTCTCCTCCCGGTCGCGGTCGGATTCTTGGGCTGCGGCTTCCCGGGCTGCGGGCCGACGCCGTCAGGTGAGCCAGGGGGAGTAACAGCCCCTCCCCGGCAGATCTTCCCGGCCCGCCTGGTGACCCGGCTCCGGTGACCCCACCCTGGTAACGACATGTCCACGACAACGACGGCGTGTCCACGAACGACCACGGCAACCACGGCAAGCCGGCCCGCCATCCGGCACGGCGGCCGGAATGCCGCATCATCGCTGTTCCAGGTTACGGATGTCCGGCGACGGGATACACCGCAATGATCCACCTGGTGCGGGGTAGCGACCAACCTGATCCGAGGTAGCAGACGGCCCGGGCGAAGGAGCCGTTTCCGGCGGTTCCTTCGCATCCACGGTGAACGGCGTCCCGAGCTGGGGCGTCCACCGAGGTAATCAGACGCCCACCGAGGTGAGATGCTCCACCAGGGTGCCGTCGAAGGCCGGCAGATCATCCGGCCTGCGGCTGCTGATCAGCGTGTTCGGCCCGGACCGGCAGATGACGACCTGCTCGTCCACGACCTCGGCCCCGGCGTTGCGCAGATCGGTGCGCAGGCTCGGCCAGCTCGTGATGCGCCGTCCGCGGACCACGTCCGCCTCGATCAGGGTCCAGGGAGCGTGGCAGATCGACGCCACCGGGCGGCCGGCATCGAAGAAGTACCGGACGAACTCGACAACACCCGGCTGCCACCGCAACTCGTCCGGATTGGCGACTCCGCCGGGCAGCACCAGCGCGTCGAAGTCCGCGGGATCCGCCTCGGCGACCGTGACGTCGACCGGGAAGGTGTCCGCGGGGTCCAGGTGCCGGAACGCCCGCACCCTGCCTCCCTCCGTCGACACCAGCACCGGACTCAGGCCGGCCTGCTCGATGGCCTTCCACGGCTCGGTGAGTTCGACCTGCTCGACGCCCTCCGGTGCCACCAGAAACGCGATCTTGCGTTGAATCCTGTCGTCGTGCGTCGTCATCGACACGTCCTCCTGCCTGATTCCTGTCTGCCTGCTGTCTGCTTGCCGTCTGACTCCTGCCCGCCTCCTGTCTGCCTGCTGCCCGCCTGCTGTCTGCTCCTGTCTCGCCAGCTGGGGTCGGGACCGGACGGGCGTCAGGGCCTGCTCGCCGCCTCCCGCAGGTCGGTGACGTCGTGCTCGAGACGCGCCCGCACCAGCGCAGCGACCAGCCGCGGGAAGTCCTGCCGGTCGACCAGTGCGGCGAGCCTCGCCGGGCCGGTCGGCAGCCCGAGGGCTCCAGCCGTTCTCCAGGTAGGTTCGTCGAGGTAGGGCACCAGCTCGTCCCATCCCGCCTGCGCCTCGCGCAGGAAGATGTCGGCACCGACCGGACCGATCCCCTTGATCTTCTGCAGCAGCTCCCGCTCCCGGTCCGGGGAGTGCTCGGCGGCATCCCGCAGCCGGCGGACATCACCGTCGTAGGTGTCCATCAGGTAACGGCAGGCCGCCTCCAATGTCCGAGAGGTGCTCTCGTCGTAGCGCGCGTACCCGCTGCCGTTCAGCACCCGGGTACGGTCCTCCCAGGTCGCCTCGGCCATGGCTGCGGCGTCGGTCCAGCCGGCGTCCATCAGGGAACGACAGGCGGCGACCGCGATCGACGTGCGGATCCGTGCGCTCGCGAGCAGGGCGAAGACGATCAGCCTGAACATCGCCTCCGCGGTGTCAGTCGGCACGTCGGCGCCGATATCGTCGGCGTAGGTCCGCCCATGCCGGGCGAGCAGTTCGGCGAGCACCGCCTCTGTGTCGGTTCCAGCCATGCAGTGGGGCTACCCGCGATACCCGCCATCACTCCGCCCCGCCCATGCGCTCCGCACACGCACTCCGCCCTGCCCGTGCCATCCCGGCCGTACCCACCCACCACGTCCGCGGCGGTGCCTCGGGCCCGCCACCCGACGCCCCGACGCCCCGCCACCCGACGCCCGACTCCCGCCTGCCGGCCGTTGGTCCGCCCCGACTGTTCCCCTCGGCACATGCCCTCTACCCGGTCGGGAGGGCAGGCTGGGGGTAGACACTTGAGAGAAGGGAGGCTGAGATGTCCACCAAAGCAGCACGGTCCGTACTGGTTCCCCTGACTCCCGACCTGGCTCGGGAGGTGGTCGCCGCATCCGCCGCGGCGCCGTCCATCCATAACACGCAGCCGTGGCGCTGGCGCCTCGAGGCAGGCCGGCTCACCCTTCTCGCCGACAGCACCCGCCAGCTCAAGGTCGCCGATCCCGAGGGCCGGCAGATGCTGTTGAGCTGCGGAGCGGCGCTGTTCAACGCCCGGCTGGCGCTGCGGACCCGCGGCGAGGTCCCCGTGGTGGAGCCGCTACCCGACGGCGTCGACGACTTCCGCCCCGCCCCGCTCGCCACCATCTCGGTGATCGGCCATCAGCCTGCCGAGGACGACGAGCGGGCATTGGCCGATGCCATCCCGCGGCGGCACACCGATCGCCGGCCGTTCGACGACCAGCCGTTGCCGGCCGAGGTAATCAGCCGCCTGCGTGCCGCGGCCGAGGCGGAGGGCTGCTGGCTCACCGCGCCGATCGACCCGGAGCTGCGCGTCCAGGTCAGCGTCCTGCTGTCCCGGGCGGACTGGATCGAGGCGCACAACGTGGCCTACCGGGAGGAACTGGCCTCGTGGAGTCGAACGGGGTCCACGTCGGCCGATGGCATCCCGCGCAGCGCAGTCGTCCACACCGACGCCCCGCGCCAGTCCGAGTTCCCGATGCGGGACCTCGACGTGGTCGGCGAGGCGGGGACCGTGCTGGACGAGACGGGTGTGGAACGGCCCGGCATCCTGATCATCGGCACCGATGCGGACACGACCGCCGACCGGCTGCGCGCTGGGCAGGCGATGCAGCGTGTGCTGCTCACCGCCACCTTGCTCGGTCTCGCCTCGTCGCCGATGTCGCAGGCGATCGACGTCGAGGGCATGCGGGAGCAGTTCCGCGGCACCACCAGCGGTCTCGGGCACGTCCAGATGATCCTGCGGGCCGGCTATCCCGAGCCGGGTGCACAACCGCTCGGCCCCACTCCCCGCCGGGACGTCGACGAGGTCCTGGAGGTCGTCGGGTCGGATGATCGGGCGTAGCACCGTTCGGCCGTTCGCGTTCGGCCGTGCAGCGTTCCTTCCTGACACATTCGGCGAAAGCCGCACAGATACGGGGTTGTGTGGGCCGCCAGCCGCTTTGATCGGGGACCAGACCGGGTCGCCGGTGGACCGACCGGCAATCGGAGGTGTCGCGAGGTCCGCGACGGCTCGGTCGTGACTCGGGGGGTTCCCGGGGACGCGGCGCGGCGTTCCCGGGAGACTCCCCCGCCCGGGCCTTGGTCGGCCCCGGTCGACCCCGGCCGTACCCGGTCAGAGACCCCGACCGCCCCTGGTCGCCCCCGGCCGACCAGGAGGCAGGACGTGACCGGATGACAGAAGCCACGCGGGCGCCGAATGCCTGTCGCTGCATTGACATCGAGGTGGCGGGGGCTGTCGGGGCCCCGACAGCCCGGTGCCCGGTCACTCTCGCCTAAGATTTTGCCAGCGGTTGACCGTAATGGTTGATCGGGACATTCCGTGATGGATCAAGAGTCGGTGCGCGTCCACCGGCCGGCCCGCGACCTGCGCGGCGTTCCCGCGCGAGGCCGCGGTCGGCACGCGGCGGGTGGGGGTACAGGTCGATGATGTCATCGGATGCGGGTGTGGCGGCACGATCCGCCCCCCTTGGCCCGGACGACCCCCACGAGCTCGGCTCGTACACGCTGCTAGGCAAACTCGGCCAGGGTGGAATGGGCATGGTCTATCTGGGCCGCTCCGGGAAGGGCCGGCTCGTCGCCATCAAGGTGATCCGGAATGAGGCTGTCGGGAACCCCGAGTTCCGAGCCCGGTTCCGGCTGGAGGCCGAGACCGCCCGGCGAGTCGCCCGGGTCTGCACCGCTGAGGTGCTCGACGCCGATCCGGACGCCGAGTGGCCCTACCTGGTCACCGAGTTCATCGAGGGCAAGACCCTCGCCCGGTACGTCCAGCGCAACGGCCCGCTCGCCAATGCCAACCTCGAACAACTCGCGGTCGGCGTGGCCGCGGCGCTCACCGCCATCCACAGCGCCGGGATCGTGCACCGCGACCTCAAGCCCGCGAACGTCATCCTCTCACCGTTCGGCCCCCGGGTGATCGACTTCGGTATCGCCCGGGCGGTGGACGCCGGCAGTAACCTCACCGGCGATCTCCAGCAGCTCGGGACGCCGGCGTTCATGTCCCCGGAGCAGATCGAGAGCCGGCCGATCACCTCGGCGGTCGACATCTGGGCGTGGGGTGGCCTCGTCGCCTTCGCCGCCACCGGGCACTACCCCTTCGGTGAGGCCTCGGCGCAGGTGCTGCTCTACCGCGCCCTACACGAGGAACCGCGGCTCGACGACGTCGACCCGGCGCTGCGCCCGATCGTCTGGCACGCGATGCGCAAGGACCCGAGCACCCGCCCGAGCGCCCAGCAGCTCATGCTGCGCCTGCTCGGCGACCCGTCGGGCACCGGCCCGGACGCTGCCGCCGCCGTCAACCCGCAGGACGTCACGAACATCCTGCAGGGCTGGAAGCTGCCAGTGCCCGGCCCGGGCGCACCGGTCACGGGCGGCACCGGGCCCCACGGGGCCGGCTTCCCCGCAACGGCAGCGGCCCCCGTCAGCAGCGGTTACACCGTCGACCAGGACGCCCCGACCCGGCTACCCGCCGGTGCCGGCGGTCACGGGAGTCCCGGCGGTCCCGGGGGCGGTGGAGCCGATGCTCCCGGCCGGCAGGGCGGCGCGGGCGGGAACAGGAACCGCACCCCGCTGCTCGTCGGTGGGGGTGTCGTAGTCGTCGGCGCGATCCTCGCGGGAGTACTCGCCCTCAGCTCGGGTGATGACGGCGGCTCCGGGACCGACGCGGCCAATCCGGCCACCATCTCCGGGGCTCCGGCCACGTCGCCCCAACCAGCCTCATCGGCCCAATCAGCGGCCTTCACGCTGCCCAGGGCGGCCCAGCCGCTTGGCAAGGACACCCTCGTCTACGCGTCCAACCGCAACGGCAACTACGATCTGTTCACCGGGCAGGTCACGGACAACGGGCTGCTCGCGAACGACAAGCCGATCGTCACCGGTCCGGACCAGGAGATGCTGCCCGCGATCAGCGACGATCGCAAGACGATCGTCTACTTCAAGAAGGGCAGCCCGAATACGCTGCAGGCGATTGCCGCCGACGGCTCCGGGAAACCGGTACAGCTGTTCACCTCGGGCCCGGCCGCCGGGCTGGCGATCGCGGACGACGCCCGGCCCTCGCTCTCCCCCGACGGCGGCTTCCTGGTCGTCCGTTCCACCAAGGATCAGACCGGAACGCCGAACCCCGGCCTGTATGTGGTGAAACTGGACGGCTCGAGCGTGCGGCGGCTCAACGCGAAGCCGCAGGCGACCGACCCCGCCTGGTCGCCGGACGGCGAGCGGATCGCCTACTGGTCGAACAACACCGGTGGCGACCGCGGCTTCATCGTGGTGATCCCGGCCCAACCGGATGCCCAGGCGACCCCGATCACGCAGGACCAGGGTAACGGGGACTCGGACCCGGTCTGATCCCCGGACAGCAGGAAGATCGCTTTCACCCGGGCGAAGAACGGCGATCTGGAGATCTTCGAGATGAACTCGGACGGCACCGACGCCCGGCAGCTCACCCGGGTGCACGGGGACGACCAGGACCCGGCCTACGCGCCGGACGGTCGCATCGCCTTCAGCGGGCAGCGCAATCCCACGGACCCTGGTGACCGGCAACTCTACGTTCTGAATCCGAACGATCCGAACAATCCGAACGATAGTGACCGCAAGCTCACCACTACCGGCGGGTTCAACGGCCACGCCCGTTGGAACGCCGGCTGAGCTCCTTGCCTATCCAGAGGGATAAATCGGGCGCAAAGGAGTCGAAATGAAATAACTTGCGCGTTTCGAACCCTCCACAGGCCTGTGACCTGCGATGATGCTCTCGATCACGTATTTGTTACTTCATTACGTCCCCAAAAGCCTCTGGATAGGCAAGGAAGCCGGCGAGAGGGGCCGGTTATGCACAGATCGCGAACGAGCCCGGCAGGATGCTCGAACCGTGATCGACACTGGGGACGTGACCCAGTCCTATGAGAAGGTCGTCGCACTCGCCCGCAAGCAGGACGACATGATCACCCGTCGGCATGCCCGGCAGCTCGGGATGTCGGACCAAGCGATCAGCGTTCGTAGACGCAGGCACGGCTGGACCTCCCCGGTGCGGGGCATGTTGCTCGTGCCGCCCATTCGGGACGAAATCCGGGCCCGTGCCCGAGCGGCGCTGTCGATCGTCGGAGGGACGATCTGCGGACGTACCGCGGCCCGACTGCACGGCCTTCCCGCCCTCTCCCGCTGGCGGCCCGACGAACCCGTCGATGTCGCGCTGCCCGGTGAGGGGGGACTTCGTCAGCGTGGCGGTTGTCACCGGCATTGGATGACGGTTCGCGGTGGCGAGACCATCGACCTCGACGGCATCCGTACCACCACGGTTGCCCGGACGTTGGAAGATCTGGCCCTACTGTGCGACCGCGAGCTGTTCATCTGTGTCCTCGACGCTTTTGTTCACCAACGCCGTCTATCCCGGAACGAGCTGTTCGATCTTCGCACACGCGTGCAGGAACGCCGCAATGGTGATCGTGCGGACGGATGGTGGTCAAAGATCGACGGGCGGGCAGAGTCACCGCTGGAGACGCGTGTGCGGCTCCTTCTCGATGACGCCGGGCTGGCCCCGGACGAGCTTCAATGGATAGTCCACGATCCCCGACACGGCCGGCCGGTGGCACGGCTCGATCTCGCCTGGCCGTCGCTGCGGGTCGCGATCGAAGCGGACGGCGTCGGGCCGCACGGTGAGCCGGAGGCTCTTCATCGCGATCGGGCACGTCAGAACGACCTCGTCCGTCTCGACTGGGATGTTCTGCGCTTCACCTGGCACGATGTCACGACGGAAGCGGCGAGAACGACGGAAGTCGTCCGGATGGCACTTCTCCGAGCCCGTGCAGGTGGCCCTGCCGAAGCGTGAATCCCGCCGGCCGACCCGGGACCCGGGGGCCCGGGGAGCCGGGACGCCCGAGGCTCCCGGCTTCCTTGCCTATCCAGAGGCTTTTGTGTCCGATTTATCCCTCTGGATAGGCAAGGGGCCTAG
This sequence comes from Frankia sp. CcCS3, assembly GCF_977927575.1. NCBI lineage: Bacteria > Bacillati > Actinomycetota > Actinomycetes > Frankiales > Frankiaceae > Frankia > Frankia sp. CcCS3. The sequence goes on along the minus strand of NZ_CDWRCL010000096.1, from coordinate 54 downwards.
GGCCTGTTTGGGAAGTTTATCGGGGCAGCCATTCGTTGATCGCGGCGATGGTGA
>NZ_CDWRCL010000095.1:0-14492 GCF_977927575.1 Frankia sp. CcCS3 | reverse complement strand
GAGGACCGTAACCCCATTTCCCGGTAATCTTCGCTGCGTGACTCGACGTCGACCGCGCCAGACCCGATGGCTGCCGTTCGCCGGCACCTCCCGCCCGTGGCCGGGGGCGCACCCCGCGCCGGGGTTGCGATCCAGGATCGCGCCGCGCCGGGTTCTCACCGTTGCTGGCCTTGCGCTGTTCGCGGTGCCGGTGTTCGCGGTGAGCGCCTCGGCCGGGGAGATCGGAACCCTCTACAACCCCGATCCGCTCACGGCCGTGCAGTCATGGGCGATCTACGGCGGCACCATCGTCGGTGGGTTCGTCATCGCGATCCTGCTGGCCGCGTGGTCGAGCCGCAAGAGCGGGCCGGTGCGCTACCGCCCGGGGCAGCCCTGGGAGCACGACGAGATCTGGATCGGCTCCAAGCCGGAGGAGATCGAGGGCGAGCAGGCGAAGACCGCCCTTCCCGGCGCGGGTGGTGCCAGTGGCAACTGGTGAGCCGTTCACCCACGAGCAGCTCGACCGGCTGAACCGGGCCCGGGAGCTCGCCGAGACGCATACCGGTATCCACGTCAGCATCCGGATCGGCGCGGTGCGCGGCGACGCCCGGCTCGCCGCCGAGCGGATCCTCGCGAACCTCGTCGACGACGCGGGGCGGGATGCCGCTGTGCTGATCCTCGTCTCGCCCGGGCAGCGGTTCGTGCGGATCGCCACGACCCCGGCCGCCAAGAAGCGGATCGGCGACTCGGCCGCCGGGCTCGCCGCGTTGACGATGGCCTCCAGCTTCGCGCTGGGCGGCCTGGTCGGCGGCCTGATCGCCGGTATCCGCCAGCTCGCGGACGCGGCAGGTGGCGCGGGCGGCGCAGCCGCCGGGACCCTCCCCCCGACGCAGCCTTCGTTGGCGGTCAGCCCGACGCCCTGACCCCGCTGGCCCCGGAGGAGCCGGCCCCGGCCGGGTCCTCCGGGGCCAGGCCGGCTCCGACCGGCGTGATGCGGGTACGGTACGCTACGTCGCCTCGATGTCCTTCTTGCGCGCGGCCAGCGCCCGGACGAGCCCGTCGCGGCCTTCCAGCAGGGCCCGCCGCAGGGGCGGAACCGGGTTGTGCTCGGCCAGGTAGGCGTCGACCTTCGCCACCGTCTCCGGTTCGATCACCGATGCCGGGAACAGCATCTGGGTGATGGTAGAAGCCATGTCGAAGCTGCGGGTCTCCCAGATCCCAGCGATCTCGTCGAAGAAACGGTCCACGTAGGGCCGGGTCAGCTCGAGCTGGTCGGAGATCCAGAAACCGCCCATCGTCGCGGCGGCCAAGTGGTTCGACAGGGTGTCCGAGTCCATGACCGCCGACCAGGCGGCCGCCTTCGCCGCCGCGGTCGGCCGTGCCGCCCGCGCGGTCGCCGCTCGCTTCTCGCCGGTGGCGGTGCGGTCGCGGGCGAGCTCCGCGTCGATCTCGGCGTCGGCGTACACGCCCCGCGCGACGAGCTGGGTCAGCAGGGTCCAGCGCAGCTCGGTGTCGAGCACGAGCCCCTCGATGATGTCGGTGCCCTCGAACAGCGCCCGGATCCGCGCCACCTGGTCGGCCTCCTCGGCCTGGGCGAAGGAGGTGGTGTAGACGAGCTGCAGGTCGCTGCCGGGGGCCGCGGCGCGCGCCAGCTCCTCGGCGCGTTCCGTCAGCGCGCGCAGCGCGGGCTTCCGGTTTGCCGGGTCACCGTAAGTGTCGATCGTCAGGTCCGCCTTGGCCAGCAGCGACTGCACCACGCCGATGTCGTCCTCGGCGGTCACCCCGGACAGCACGAGCCGGACGTAGTCGCGGGCGGCGAGTTCGGCGTCGCGGGTCATGTCCCAGGCCGCCGCCCAGCACAGCGTCCGGGGCAGTGACTGGGAGATGGCGCCGATCGACTCGACGAGCGTGGCCAGCGACCGCTCGTCGAGGCGCACCTTCGCGTACGTGAGGTCGTCGTCGTTGAGCAGGATCAGATCCGGCTGGCGGGCACCGACAAGCTTGGTGACCTCGGTGAGCTTGCCCGTCACGTCGAGCTCGACCCGTTCCCGCCGGACCAGCGCGCCGGTGGCGTCCCGATCGTAAAGGCCGATCGCGAGCCGGTGCGGGCGCAGCGTGCGCGAGGCGGTCGGCGGCGCCGACGCCGGCTCCTGCACCACGTCGAACGAGGTGAACAGGCCCGAGGAGTCGGTGAAGAAGCGCGGCCGCAGGGTGTTCGCGCCGGTGGTCTCCAGCCAGTCCGCGGACCAGGCGGTCAGGTTCCGCCCGCTGGCGTTCTCCAACTCGTCGAGCAGGTCGCGCAGCGACGTGTTCGCGTACTCGTAGCGGCGGAAGTACGTCCGCAGCCCGGCGAGGAACTCCTCCTGGCCGACCCAGGCCACGAGCTGCTTGAGCACCGAGGCGCCCTTGGCGTAGGTGATGCCGTCGAAGTTCGTCCGCACCGCGTCCATGTCCGGGGCGTCGGCGACGATCGGGTGCGTGGAGGAGAGCTGGTCCTGGCGGTAGGCCCAGCCCTTCTCCGCGTTGGCGAAGGTCGTCCAGCCGTTGGTGAAGCGGGTCGCGTTCACCTGGGCGAGGACCGACATGTAGGTGGCGAACGACTCGTGCAGCCACAGGTCGTCCCACCAGCGCATGGTGACCAGGTCACCGAACCACATGTGCGCCATCTCGTGCAGGATCGTCTCGGCGCGCCGCTCGCGGCGGGCTTCGGTCACCTTCGCCCGGAAGACATACTCCTCCAGGAAGGTCACGCAGCCGGCGTTCTCCATCGCCCCGGCGTTGAACTCGGGCACGAACAACTGGTCGTACTTGCCGAACGGGTACCGGTAGTCGAACACCCGGTGGTAGAAGCCGAACCCAGCCTTGGTGATCTCGAAGAGCTCGGCGGGGTCGAGGAACTCGGCCAGCGATCGGCGGCAGTAGAGGCCCAGGTCTATGCCGTCGTGGTGGTCGCGGACCTCGTGGTACGGGCCGGCGACGAGCGCGGTGATGTACGTCGACATCACCGGGGTGGTCAGGAAGCGGATGGTGCGCACCCCGATCGCGGCCTCCGCCACCGCGGCGACTGCGCTGTTGGAGATCGCCTTCCATTCCGCCGGGACGGTGACCGTGAGGGTGAACGTCGCCTTGAGGTCGGGCTGGTCGAAGCAGGCGTACATCCGGTGCGCGTCGTACGTCTCGAACTGGGTGTAGAGGTAGACGGCCTCGTCCACCGGGTCGACGAAGCGGTGCAGGCCCTCACCGGTGCGGGAGTAGATGCCGTCCGCCACCACCGTGAGCCGGTTCGACTCCGCGAGGTTGTCGAGTCGGATCCGCTCGCCGTCGAACACCGTGGCGGGGTCGAGCGGCGCCCCGTTGAGAACGACCTCGTCGACCTTCGCGGCGGCGAGCTCGATGAACGTCGACGCCCCGGGCTCGACGCAGGTGAAGATGACCGCGGTCGACGTGCGGAAGGTCTCGTGGCCGGTCGTCAGGTCGAGTTCGACGTCATAGGAGGCGACGTTGAGCAGGCGGGCGCGCTCGCGCGCCTCGTCGCGGGTGAGGTTGTTGGGCACCCGGTTCCTTTCGGACGGCACGGACTTGCAGGACTGCGACACGGTCATCACCGTGTTCCCAGTCTCCCACGCCGATGAGGAGAACGGTCGCCGCCGGGGGGCGTGATGGCGGGGGGACATGGTGGTCGGGGGGCGTGGTGGCCGGGCCGTCGGCCGTGGTGCCGGTGCCGGAGATGGTGGATTGTGGTGATTGACGCGGGGTACCCGCTTTCGCTGGTCGCCGATGCGGCACGATGGCGACATCTTCCGCGTGACCAGCTTGCGGGACGCTTGCGGGAGGATCGGGACGTCCGCGCGGTCGCGGGATGGCGGGAAGAAGGCAGGAAGGGAGCCGCCGGTGAGACGGGTGGCGGGGCTCGGTCGCGTCCCCGGGCGCCTTCATCGGGCTCGCCGGGCCTCAGCCGTTCCGGCCGGCGGTGGGTCGTCCACCGCGGCGGCATCCGAGGTGCCGATGCCTGAGGCGGCGACGCCCGAGCCATCGGGCGGGCCGCAGCCCGCCGGCGGGAGGGAGTCCCCGGCTCGGCGGGCCGACTATCACATCCCGGTCGCGCTGCGGGTCTCGGCGGGCTGGTCGTGGCGTCTGATCGTCACGGGCGCGGCCATCTACATCCTGCTGATGGTCGTGGGGCGGGTCCGGATCGTGGTGATTCCGCTCATTGCTGGGCTGCTCATCGCCGCTCTCATCCATCCGCTCGCGCACCGGCTGCAGCGGCTCGGCATGAACCGGCTGGGTGCCGCCCTCACCGCGCTGTTCGTGTTCTTCGCGGTGTTCGTGGGTGTCGGGGTGGCGGTGGGCTTCAACGCCGCGAACGAGATCCCCGCGGTCAGCGATCAGGTCAGCGAGGGCGTCGAGCAGATCCGCGGCTACCTGAGAAACGGTCCGCTCCACCTGTCGCAGAGCCAGATCGACAATCTGGTCGACGACATCCGCCAGAGCCTGGCGGACAACCGGGGGCGCCTGGTCTCCGGGGTAATCTCCGGCGCCTCGGTGGCCGCCGAGGTGCTCGCCGGCCTGCTCGTCACCCTGTTCTCGACCTTCTTCTTCCTGTACGACGGGGATCGTATCTGGGACTGGATCGTCACCCGCTTCCCGGACGGAGCGGAGGATCGGGTGCGCGGCGCCGGTCGGGAGGCGTGGAACACGCTGACCGGCTACATCCGTGGGACGGTCTTCGTCGCGGCGGTCGACGCGATCGGTATCACCATCGGCCTGGTCGGCGTGGGTGTCCCGCTCGTCGCGCCGCTGGCCCTGCTGACGTTCTTCGGCGGGTTTGTCCCGATTGTCGGGGCGGCGGTGGCCGGCGCCGCGGCGGTACTGGTGACCCTGGTCTCGAACGGCGTGCCGGATGCGTTGATCATTCTGGGCGTCGTGTTGGCCGTGCAGCAGATCGAGGGGCACCTGTTGCAGCCGCTGGTCATGCGACGGGCGGTGCGGTTGCACCCGCTCGCGATTGTCATCGCGCTGTCGGCCGGTGGCGTGTTGGCCGGCATCCCCGGTGCCATCGCCGCCGTTCCGTTCGTCGCCATGGTGAACAGGGTCGCCGGTTATCTTGCCGCGAGCGGGGAGTGACCACCACCCTGACGGGTTGATCCCGGTCGAACGGTGCCGTCGACCGAGGAGACCACATGAGCGCCGACACTCTCGACACCCCCGCGGCCACGTCCGTACCCTCACCCACGCCCGTACCCTTGCCCGCGGACGCGACCGAAGCGGTCTTCGCCGATCTCTGGTTCGACCCGTCCTGTCCGTGGGCCTGGCTTACCTCCCGCTGGCTACTGGAGGTCGAGAAGATCCGGCCGGTGCGGATCCGCTGGCACGTGATGAGCCTGTCGGTGCTCAACGAAGACCGGGACATGCCCGAGCAGTACAAGCAGCTGCTGGCCAGCGCCTGGGGGCCGGCGCGGCTCTGCGCCGCCGCCGTCGACCGGCACGGTGCGGACATCCTGCGCCCGCTGTACACGGCGCTTGGCCGTCGCCGTCACCTGGACAAGGCGGAATGGGACGAGAACACCTTCGTCGCCGCCCTGACCGAGGCCGGTGCCGATCCGGCGCTCGCCGCCGAGGCGACCTCGACGGCCTGGGACGAGCGGGTGCGGGCCAGCCATGCCGAGGGGATCGGCCGGGTGGGCATGGACGTGGGCACCCCGGTCATCGCCGTGGGGGAGACCGCCTTCTTCGGTCCGGTGATCACCCCGGCACCCAAGGGGGAGGAGGCCGCACGACTGTGGGACGGAGTTCTGCTCGTCGCCGGTACCCCTGGCTTCTACGAGCTCAAGCGGACCCGGGACCAGGACCCGATCTTCACGTGATCGGGCATGATGGCACATCATGCGTGTCCATCTGGGATCTGACCATGCGGGCTTCCGCCTGAAGGAGGCGCTCGCCGAGCGTCTGGTGGAGCTGGGCCACGCGCCCGTCGACCATGGTCCTGCCGAGTACGACCCCGACGATGACTACCCCCCGTTCGTCCTCGCCGCCACCGCCGCCACCGCCGCCGAACCGGGCAGCGTGGGCATCGTCATCGGGGGATCGGGCAACGGGGAGGCCATCGCGGCGAACAAGGTCGCCGGGGTGCGCGCGGCCCTGGCGTGGAGCGAGCAGACGGCGACGCTGGCCCGCCAGCACAACGATGCCAACGTGCTGAGCCTCGGCGCGCGCATGTACACCGTCACGGAGGCCCTGACGTTCGCCGAGGTTTTCCTCACCACGCCGTTCAGCGGGGAGCAACGACACGTGCGGCGGCTGCGGATGCTCTCGGCCTACGAGCGGACCGGGGACGTGCCGTCGGTGCCCGGGTCGGCGTCGTCGGCTTCCTGAGACCTGTTCTTCGAGGACCCGGTCTCGGTAGGGCCGCTCTCACGCGGTCCGGCGGATCCGCGGTCGGAGCGTCGGCGGGTCCTCCGGGTACCCCGGCCGCGGCGGTCGGTCGTGCCGCTCTCGGCTCCGGCACGACCGGTTCCGGCACGGCTGGGGCCGCCGCGGTGGACCGGGTCGGTGGAGCTGGTCGACGGGGTCGCCGGGGTGGGGCGTGATCCGCGATGCAATACCATCGATCGCTCGGCCTCGGCGAGGTCGGCGTCGGTGGGCCGGGCGGCGTCGCGGGCCCGCATCGCCGTTCTCGGGGGCAGCTTGCTGCGACCCGCGTCGATGAGACCGCGCAGCTGCGCGTCCGCCTCGCCCGCCCCGGCCGCCTGCGACCGGGCCCGGCCTGCGCGCTCGGGTCGTGGCATGGCTCCTCCATCCGCTCTGGCCGGAAACCTTGGCGGATCATCCCAGAAGCGGGCCGCTCGGGAGGCCTCGTGACGCGGGTAGACGTCGGAAATCCGCCGGTGCGCGGTTATCCCCCGCGACAGGTTGATCTCCATCCTTGCGTTTCCGAAGGTTTCCGGAAGTTCACCGTCCCGTGTACTACCGGCGGGTCGCCCGACGGCGACAGCGCCGACTGCCCGATCCAGGATGATCCGAGGCGATCCGGGGGGATCGGCCACCCCCTGTCCGAGCTGTTCTCCCCCATCCGTATGCTACACATCGACAGATGAACGTCCGATAGCCCAGCATGTGCCCAATAGATGTCCATCTGTACTCAATAGATGTTCATTGTGCCACCTTGCTAGTAAATGAAACGAAAGGAAACTTTAGCATGCATGCTTTGCCACATTTCGGTAGAACACCTGAAACTGTTTGCTGATCTCGATCAGCCGTCACCAACCGCTGCGCCTCGGTGGCTTCAGTCATCGGCTCTGTCGTCGCGGCCTAGGAGTTGAGTCTTGGACTGCGTGCCTGTGAGCGTCGTCATCCCCGCCTACAACGAGGCGATGCGCCTGCCCGGCTCGCTACCCCCGCTGATCTCGGTCATGCACAGGATCCCCGATGCCGAGGTGATTGTGGTCGACGACGGCAGCACGGACGGCACCGCTGCGATCGCCGAGGAACTGCTCGCGGATCTGCCCGGTGGTCGGGTCCTGCGGCTGCCGTGGAACTCGGGTAAGGGCGCCGCGGTCCGCATGGGGGTGTCGGTCGCGCACGGTGAGTCGATCGCCTTCCTGGACGCCGACGGCGCCTCGGACGTCAATGATCTTCCTCTGCTCCTTGCCGCGTTGGAGCACGCCGAAGTGGCGCTCGGATCGCGCCGGGTCGGGGCGGGTGCGGTCCGCAGCAGTGGCCGGCGGGTCGGCAGCTGGGCCTTCAACCAGATCACCCGGTCCCTGACCAGCCTGGACGTCGCCGACACCCAATGCGGATTCAAGGCCTTCCGCGGTCCCGAGGCCAAGCTGCTGTTCAGCCTTGCGCGCTCCTCCGGATTTGGGTTCGACGTGGGGGTGCTCTCGATCGCCCGGTCGATCGGCTACCGGATCACCGAGGTCCCGGTCCGATGGGCGGAGATACCCGGTGGCACGTTCCGGGTGACCCGGCACACTCCCGCGATGCTCGTCGACGTGATGCGCGCCCGGCGATACCTGAACCGCTCCGCTTCCGGCCTCGTGGTGACGCGTCCCACGGTGCAGTCGCCCGCCGCCGCGGCGGCGCCGGTCGTCCGGGCGACGGGGCGTCCCCCGCAGCCCAGGTCCGCGTCCCGCCTCCTGCCGTGAGCGTCCCGGCACCCGCGGAACCGGTGACCGCCGGGCCGCCGGCCGCCGCCCTCACGGCGGCCGTGGGGGGCGTCGAGAAGCCCCTGCGCCTGCCCGCGGACCTGGGCGGTGTGACCCCGCTGCCCCGGAAGGTTGTATGAAGGTCCGGCGAACCGGACCTTCATCCTTATCCTTTGGAGTAAGCGATCCCTCCCCCCGCCGCCGGCCCCCCACGACGGCGAAGGGCCTCGGCGCGCCGTCACCCTCCCCGGCCGTCGCCGCGTCGCCGCGACACGCGGACGTCACGGTGGCCCCTGTTCGGCATGGCCGCCGGCTTCATGGTGCTCTCTCTGCTCCAGGCCCCCGGCAAGCTGACCGCTGACACCAAGCTGGACGTCCCCCTCGACCCGTGGGGCTTCATGGGGCGGGCCACCCATCTGTGGAACTCCCTCGCCGAGTTCGGCTACCTGCCCAACCAGTACGTCGGCTACCTGTTCCCGATGGGACCGTTCTTCGGCGCCGGTGACCTGCTCGGGATACCCGCCTGGATCACCCAGCGGCTGTGGATCGCGCTGATCCTCACCGTCTCCGCCTGGAGGGTCGTGCGGCTGGCCGAGGCCCTGCGGCTCGGCGTGCCGCACACCCGGGTGCTCGCCGGACTCGCCTACACCCTGTCCCCGATGTTCCTCGGCAAGATCGGGGCGACCTCCGTGGCGCTCGCGGGCGCCGCCATGCTCCCGTGGATCACCCTGCCGCTCATCCTCGCGCTGCGTCCGGACGGCGCCCTCGGCGCCGACACCGGTACGGCCGCCGCCACCAGTACCACGGCCGCCACCACGACCATCAGTACCACGGCGGCCGATGATGTCGATGCTGCTGACGATCCCGCCCTGGACCCGGGCCGGCGGCTGTCCCCGCGACGGGCGGCCGCCCTGTCCGGACTCGCCATCCTGGGCACCGGCGGAATCAATGCGACGGTCACGCTGTGCGTCCTGCTCTGTCCGGCGGTGGTCCTCGTGTTCGCCGGCGGCACCCGCCGGGCCTGGGCGCTGCGGGCCTGGTGGGTCGTCGCCGTCATCCTCGCCTCGGCCTGGTGGCTGCTGGTGCTGATGGTGCAGGCTCGCTACGGGCTGGACTTCCTCGCGTTCACCGAGACCGCCCAGACGACCACGGCGACGACGTCGGTGGCGGAAGCCCTGCGCGGCGCGACGGACTGGCTGGCGTACGTCCAGCTGCCCAGGCCCTGGCTGCCGGCCGCCACCGAGTACGTGTCCCGGCCGGTGCCGATCATCGGATCGGCAGCCGTGGCGGCGATCGGGCTGTGGGGGCTGTCCCGGGCCGATCTGCCCGCCCGCCGGTTCCTGCTGGTGACGTTGGCCGCCGGCACGGTCTCGGTGGCCGCGGCCTATCCGGGGCATCCGGGCAGCCCGCTGGCGGGCGCGGTGCGGGACCTGCTCGGTGACCAGCTGGGCTTCCTGCGCAACGTCTACAAGTTCCAGCCGGTGGTGCGGCTGCCGATCGCGTTGGGGATCGCGCACGCCCTGACGGTCCGACCTGTCAGCCTCACCGCCCGTGTGCGGAGATGGACGACCCGCGGGGCTTCCCACCGGCACGGCGGGGCTGCGGACATGATCGCGACCGCCGCGGTGAACGTCCCCGTTGTGCTGACCGTGGCCGCGCTGGTCTGCGGCATGACGCCGGCGCTCGCCGGCAGGGTGCTGCAGCCCCGGCCGTTCGCCCGGGTGCCCGACTACTGGGTGGCCGCCGCGGACTGGCTGGCCGCCCATCCCCAGGACGGCCGGGCACTGGTGCTGCCCGGCTCGCCGTTCGCCGAGTACGAGTGGGGCCGGCCGCTCGACGAGCCGCTGCAGTGGCTGGCCCGCACGCCGTGGGGGGTCCGCAGCCTGATCCCGCTCGGTGGCACGGGCGTGACCCGGCTGATGGACGGCATCGAGCGCCAGCTCGCCACCGGGTCCGCCGCGGGCCTCGCTCCGGCGCTGGCCCGGGCCGGGATCGGCCAGATCCTGCTGCGTAACGACCTGGAACAGAAGAACTGGGACGTCCCCCCGTCCACCGACGAGCTCCACCGGGCGTTGCGCTCCTCCGGTCTCACCCTGGCCGCCGCGTTCGGCCCGCAGGTGCCGGCGCGCGCCTCGGCGAAGGAGCGGCTCGTCCCGGAGCTGCGCAACCCGACCGCGCGGGTACCCGCGCTGGAGGTCTGGACCGTCCCGGGCGGCGCGAAGCTTGTCGACTCCTACCCGGCGGACACCGCCGTCGTCGTCTCCGGCGGCCCGGAGGCGACGGTGCAGCTCGCCGGGCAGGGCCTGCTGAGCAGCGACCGGGCCGCCGTGCTCGCCGCGGACCTCGCCGATCTGTCCTCCGCCGCCGATCCGTCCGCCGCCGTGACGTCCTCGACGAGCCCGGCGGCGATCAAGGTTGCGCCGGGGGAGGTGATCGGCCCGACGACCGCCTGGGTCGACACGGACACCCTGACCCGGCGCGACAGCACCTTCGGACTCGTCCACGACGCCGATTCGTACCTCCTCGGGCCCACCGACACCGCGGTCGGCAAGACGGGGGAGCCCCACCAGTGGGCCGAGGCCGACGTCGCCGGCCACCAGACGGTCGCGGGTTACGTCGGCGGCATGTCCGTCACCGCGTCCTCCTACGGCTACGACCTGCTCGCCGCGCCGGACCTCGCGCCACCGGCGGCCGTCGACGGCTTCGCCGCGACCGCGTGGACGGCACAGCGCACGAAGGGCACGACGTCGGCCGGGCAGTGGATCCAGCTCGATGTCGGCCGGCGGATGACCGTGCCCTACCTCGACGTGCGGCTGCTGTCCGAGGGCTCGTGGCGGCCGGCCGTCGAGGCGCTGCGGGTGTCCAGCGAGGCGGGCTCGGTGGTCACCGAGGTGCGTCCGGTGGAGGACATCCAGCGCCTCGCCGTCCCGGCGGGGCCGAGCCGCTGGTACCGCATCACGTTCGCGCGGGTCGGCCAGGAGACCGACGACACCCTCGGCGCCGGTATTCGGGAGATCACCATCCCCGGGGTCACCTTCCGCCACTACGCGCAGCTTCCCACCGACGTGGCCCGGCGCTTCGCTGCGCCGGACGGGGGGCTGGTCGCCTTCTCGATGGCCCGGGCGCGGGTCGACCCGGCGCGGCCGTTCGGCGGCTCGGAGGAGCTGGCGCTGTCCCGGCGCTTCGAGGTGCCCCGGGACATGACGTTCACGATGAGCGGCTCGGCGAGCTTCATCCCCCCGCCGCGGGGGACACCCCCAACGGGTGACACTCCGTTGCTGGTCGACTGCGGCCGGGGCCCCACCCTGGTCGTTGACGGCACCCGTTACCCCCTGCGGATCTCCGGCCGGGAGAGCGACGTCACCTCGGTGCGGCCGGTGCGGGTGTCGCTGTGCACCGACGGCGGCACGCTGCGGCTCTCGGCGGGGCCGCACCTGCTCGGCGTTGACCAGGGGCCAACCTCCATCCTCGTCGACGCGATCGCGCTGGTCGGATCGGGCGCCCAGGTGAGAGCGGCCACGCCGCGGGCGACGACGGTGCACGAGTGGACGGCGGAGCACCGGACGGTCCAGATCGGCGCCGGTGGCCGCGCCTTCCTCGCCGTCCGGGAGAACGCCAACTCCTCGTGGACCGCGAAGCTGAACGGCGCGGCGTTGACCCCGTTGCGCCTCGACGGCTGGCAGCAGGGCTGGATCGTCCCGGCCGGCGCCGGCGGCACGATCGTCATCGACAACGCGCCCGGTGCGGAATACCGCCGCAACCTGGTGGTGGGGCTGTTGCTGGTCGTGGTGCTGGTCGTGCTCGCGGTGCTGCCCGCCCGGTTCCGGCTACGGCCACGATCCGACGAGAACGGCTATCCGGCGCTGCTGAGGCCGCGCCGCCTGCGCCGGTCGCGCCGGTCGCGCCGCCCGGGCCAGCCGCGCCGGCTGGGCCGGCTGGCGGTGTCCCCGCCGGTAGCCGGTGTGGGGTGGACGGTGCTCGCCATGCTGGCGGTGGCGCTGGTGGCGGGCCCGGTGGCGCTGGCCGTACCGGTGTTCGTCCTGGTCGGTCGGCGCTGGCCCGCGGTGCCGGGCCTCTCCGCCGCGGTCGCCATGATTGGCGCGGGAATCGGGGTGGCGGCGCAGCCGGGCAGCCAGCCCGGATCCGGGCAGGGGGCGTTCGGGCCGCTGGTCCAGGTGTTCGGCGCCTTAGCCTTGGCTGCGGTGCTGGCCGCGCTGGCCGGGCGGGCCTGGGACCGTCCCGCCGGCGCCGACTTCGGCGCCCGAGCCGGGTCCGATGTCGGGCATAGGACTCGCAATCCCTATACCGACAGCAAGGGACTCGGTTAGCGTTTTCGTGGCGCCGATCGTTCGGACGTCGTCCACCGTCTGTTTCTGAGGGAGACATCCGGTCATGATCACAGCCAGGCGTGCCGTGCGTGGAGTCCGCGTGGATGCTCTACGGCCGATCGGGGCCTCGCGCCCGATCTGGGCCGATGCGGCGGGCGGGGACGGTGGCGCCGGCGGCACGCCGTCGGTCCTGGGCGACGGGGAGTTGGTGGAGCTGCTCGCCCGGGCGATCCACGACCGCTATCTGGAGCATGAGCTCGGTAAACGGCACGCGGCCGGATCGAGGCCCGGGCTGCGGCCCTGGGCGGAGCTCTCCGAGACGCTGCGGGAAGCCAACCGTGATCAGGCGGCTCATTACGAGACGGTGCTGCGTAACCGTGGCTGGGTGTTCACGCCGGCCGAGCACGACGTCGATCCGGCTGTCGATCCTTTTTCGCTGTCCGCCGCCGAAGTCGAGGAGCTCGCCCGGGCCGAGCACGACCGGTGGTGGCAGCACAAGGAGCGGCAGGGTTACTCCTATGGTCCGGTGCGCGAGGATCTCGGTCCGGACAAGCGTCACCCGTCGATGGTGGACTGGGAGGAGCTGACCGAAGAGGACCGTGATCGGGACCGCGACGCGATCCGGAACATGCCGGCCGTCCTGGCCCGGGCCGATCTGCGCATCACCCGGCGACCCGCCGCCGAGGCGGCTACCCGGTGAGCGGCTGACGGCCGCGACACTCGTCGGCACATTGCCGCTGTCCGCCGGTGACCCCGAAGACCTCTGCGGCCCCTTGACAGCACCCCGACATCAGTGCCGCACCGGCCACCCCCGGCCGCGACACCAGGCTGCCCACCGCCAGAATCATCGACTTCGCCGCGCTGCCCGCCCGGGCGGAGACCACCGTGGCCGAGCGTATCCGCGACCGGGCAGTGGTGTCCACGAGCATCACGCGGTCTGATTCGCGCGAACAGATGGACCCTCCAGCGCCGAACAGATCGCAGGACCTCATGCCATTTCCGCAGCTCAGCCCGGCGATGACGCTACGAAGGAAACATTCGGCCAGCAGGGAATGACGCACACCACCACGCCAAGTGATCATCATGGTTGGTGCCCTGCCTGGTTGAACGGGTCTCACGTGGCTCCACCTTGCAACGGAGTGATCATTGGCCTCGGAACGCACCTCGCAGGCGAAAGCGCCGGCCGGCGCGCCGAGTAATCAGACACTTCCTCCGAGCCCGGCGAACAAGAGATGGCTGGCGCGGCACAGGTTCGGCCGTTGGCCCCGGCCCGACAGTGGCGGACCCATTACTCTGGCGATGATCTGCACGCTCCCGAAATGGCGGACCGACGGCGGTCCGGCGAGCAGGCCCGGAGAGGACGCACCGTGAGTAGGCCGAGCCAGCGGGCGGAGCAGGACGAGCTGCGAGCGCGGATGCGCGCGGTCGGCATGTCCCACGACGAGATCGCGATCGAGTTCGCCCGCCGTTACAAGTACCGTCCCCGCGCCGCTCACCGGGTCGCCCATGGCTGGACCCAGCAGCAAGCGGTTGATCACATCAACGCTCACGCCGCCCGCATCGGCCTCGACCCCGACGGCGCCGCCACGCGCACCGCGCCCTGGCTCAGCGAACTGGAGAACTGGCCGGTTCCACTCCGGCGCCGGCCTACGCCCCAGCTTTTGGCCTTGCTCGCCGAGGTCTACGGCACCAGCATCCACAACCTTCTCGATCTTGAAGACCGCGAGACCATGATGCCAGCGGATCTGATGGTTATCAGCCAGCTCCACAAAGGGCTGCCACCCATCACGCACCATGGCTCTGAGGACAGGACGGTGTGGGAAGCGGTTCTCGGTGCTGTCTCCTCGCTGAGGACTACCGGGATCGCGGTCGAGAGCATCAGACTCGCGAACCATCTCTATGGAGTCGAAATGAAATAACTTGCGCGTTTCGAACCCTCCACAGGCCTGTGACCTGCGATGATGCTCTCGATCACGTATTTGTTTCTTCATTACGTTCCCTATCCTGTGTCTGAGTCGGATGTGTTCAATCAACCGCTGGC
>NZ_CDWRCL010000094.1:0-14540 GCF_977927575.1 Frankia sp. CcCS3 | reverse complement strand
AAGAGCCACGTTCGAGCGGATCCAACGGGCCGGGATCACCTACTACGCGGATCCACACCGCAAGCACCCGGGCGAGATCAATCATCATGACGGCGGACGGGGGTTGTACTTCCTGGACCCGGCCGGCCACGGCATGGAGATCATCACCCGCCCCTACGGGGGATTCGAAGCAGATTCCAGAGCGGTCTGAGATCGATAACAGTCCGAAATCGGCGGACAAACCGATAAGCAGCAACCTTTATCTACCATACGGGCTCAATGGAATGTGACGTGCGCCACTGTGGAGTCGAAATGAAATAACTTGCACGTTTCGAACCCTCCACAGGCCTGTGACCTGCGATGATGCTCTCGATCACGTATTTGTTACTTCATTACGTCCCCTGTGACCAGCAGTCGGCGGCGAATAGGCCGATATTTGCCGCGAGGCTCCGCGCCGGGCGGAGTCATGATCCACGTGTGACAATTCGGCAGAGAGTGCAGCGACCGGTCACGGTCCCCCGACCTGGGCGTCCAGCGCGGGCGTCCGGCGAGGATATCCGCGGCATTCGCACCTGGCGAGCGTCCGCGGGAAGGGTGCACTGTGGGTACACAATCCGCGGAGACGACGGGCGCACGAGCTGGTGAGACCCCCGAGCAACAGGCCGGCGCGCAGGATCGGGCCGATAGGGCGCCGGCGCCCGGCCAGTGCACTCTGAGTGAACTACTGGCAGTTCTCGACCTCGGCGGGGATGTTCCGCCGGTGCCGGCCCGATGCCTGCTCAGCACACACGGCGGCGTCCTCGGGGCGCAGCTGCTCGGCCAGCAGATCGTTCTCGCCGAGCGTATGACCCCCAGTAAGATCACGCACAGCCTGCAGACGGTGTTCATGCGCCCCGGCGACTGCCGCCAACCGGTCTGGATCGACGTCGAGCGGTTGGCCCACGGGCGGTCGATCGACTCCCTGGCCCTGACCTTCCGACAAGACTCGTTGCAGATCTGCCGGGCGGACGTGATGCTCCGCTCCCCAGAGCCGGACTTCCTGCGCCTGCGCTCCACCGAGTCCGACTTCCTCGGCCCGGAGCACGCCAGCCCCCTCGACCGTCCGATGATGCCCTGGGAGGTTCGGGTGCTTCCCCGGGCGGGCACCCATCAGCTGGACCAATGGCAGCGCATCCCCGGGGCGCCGGAGGACCGGTCCCTGTGGAGGGCGTTCATCGCGCACAGCTGCGAACTGCTGCCGCTGTCCGACCTGCTGGCCGTCACCGGCCTGACCCCCACCAGGCGCCTGGCAGTCGCCGTCCTCTCGCAGAATGTGACCTTCTACGACGACCTGGACGTCCGGGACTGGCACCTGTTCCGGGTGCGTACCCTGCACGCGGGCCACAGCCGGACGATCGGCCGTGTCGAGGTCTTCGGCCCGGACGGGGAGCTACGCGCGGGCAGTGAGCTCGTCGGGCTGCTGCGCAGATCCACGATCTGATGTCCGCGCGGCTGATGGAGATGGATCAGACCTCCGCGAGTGCCTGGTCCTCGTCGTCCGAGGCCCCGGACGCGGTCTTCTCCGCCGCGCCGAGGGCCGGCTCCGGCTCGGGCCGCCGGACACGGGGCAGCAGCAGCGCGGCCAGGATCCCGGCGGCGAGGACGCAGCCGCCGATGAACAGCCCGAGGGAGTAGCCGGAGGCCAGCGCGTCGAGCCGCGCGGCCCCGTGCCTGAGACGGCCGTCGGTATACCTGGTCGCGATCGTCGACACCGCGGCGAGGCCGATCGCCGCGCCGATCTGGCGGCTGATGTTGATCAAACCAGACGCGAGGCCCGCCAGGCACATCGGCACGCCCGCCGTGGCCGCGGCGACCATGACAGGGCCCACCCCCAACCCGATGATCAGGACCAGGCCGAACACGTGCACCCAGTACGAGCCGTCCCGGGTGATCGTCGACAGCCAGAGCAGACCTGCCGTTCCGCTCATGAGACCGAACACGATGATCGGACGCGGACCGAGCCGCCCGATCATCCGGGTGACGATCCGCGAGGCAACGATGACCATAAGTGGTATCGGGAGCATGGCCACCCCGGTGCGCAGCGGGCTGTAACCCTGAGCCTGCTGGAGGAAGAGGGTGAGGAAAAAGAGGATCGTGAACATCGCGGCGCCGAGGAAGGCGGCGACCGCGTTCGCTGCGGCGAGCCCGGGGTAGCGGAAGATGCTCAGCGGCACCAGCGGGGCGGGGGTCGTGACCTCGACGACCACGAACGCGGCAAGGAGCACTACCGCCCCGGCCAGCATCCCGAGCGTGACCGGGGACGTCCAGGAGGAACTCTCGGTGCGGACGATGCCGTAGACCGACAGCACCAGGCCCCCGGTGACGGTCACCGTGCCGGGAATATCAAGATCACGCAGCCGGCTCAACTGGCCCCGCGACTCGACAAGCACGAGCCGGGCGGCCACGAGGAGCGCCACCCCGATCGGCACATTGACGAACAGCACCCACCGCCAGTTCGCGACCTCGGTCAGCGCACCGCCGACGATCGCGCCGAGCGCCCCGCCGCTGGCCGCGGTGGCGCCCCACGCGCCCAACGCCCGGGTCCGCTCCTGCCCCTCGGCGAAGGAGGTCATCAACAGGGTCAGCGTCGCCGGGGCGAGCACGGCCCCGCCCAGCCCCTGCACGGCCCGGGCGACGATGAGCTGCGCCTCGGTCCGCGCAAAACCACCGCCGAGGCTCGCCAGGGTGAACAGCGCCAGCCCGGCCACGAACACCCGGCGGCGACCGAACAGGTCTGCCGCCCGGCCGCCGAAGAGCAGCAGACCCGCGAACGCGATCGTGTAGGCGTTGACCACCCACTGCAAGCCGCTCGCCGTCATCCCGAGATCGGTCTGCATCGACGGCAGCGCGACGTTCACGATCGAAATGTCCAGAACGACCATGAACTGGGCCAGGCAGCAGACGGCCAGCACGGCCCAGCCCGGAATCCCCCGGCCCGGCGGTGCGCCACCTCCCGGCGAGGCACCCGCCCCGGTACCGGCGGTCCTGCCGACCACGGCACCACCCTCGTCCGAACCGCCCTCATCCGAACCTGTCATCACCCGATACCTCCAACCCCAGCCTTCATACAACTCCAGCCTTCGTACACCGTACGAGCAGTGAGCCAACCCTACGCCGTACGATGTACCAACGCCAAAACGGCAGCCTGTGCGTCCTGCCAGGAGGCGTCCTGCCAGGAGGTGAGTGGCGATGGCGGCGCCGCCGAGTGCGGCCCCGGGGCGATCCCAGGGGAAGCCGATGGGACGGGTGTCCACCCCACCGGGATGCCGGACGCCGCTGAGCGGTGAACGGCTGGCCCTGGCCGCGATGGAGATCGCCGACGCGGAGGGGCTCACGGCGGTGTCGATGCGGCGGATCGCCGCACATCTGGGCGTCGGGACGATGACGCTCTACCACCACGTCCGGGACAAGGACGAACTGACCGGCCTGATGTGGGACGCGTTCCTGGCTGGGCATCTGCTGGACGAGGTTCCCGAGGACTGGCGGGACGGCCTCACCCAGATCGCCCGGCGCGCGAGGCGGTCCTTCCAGGAACGTCCCTGGGCCCTTCGGATCGGCATCCGCCGGGGTTTCGGTCCCAACAAGCTGCGGCACATCGAGCAGTGCATGACCGTCGCCTCGAAGATCACCGATGATCCGCAGGACCAGCTGCGCATCATCCACTCGCTTAATGATCTGGTGGTCGGCTGCACGCTGCGCGAACTCGGCGACCGGGAGGATTTCGACCGCCGACGGCCTCCGGCGGCCGACTCCCAGGATCGCCCCGGTGTCCCGATGGCGGGACCGGTTTTCTCCGTCCAGGTCCTTGACGCCCAGGTCCTCAACCGCGCGCAGACCACCGAGGACGCGCAGACCGCCGAGAAGGAGTACCCACGGCTGCGCGCCCTCGCCGCCCTCGGCTGCGGATACACGGTGCCGCGCTTCGAGCAGGCGCTGAAATGGCTTCTCGACGGAATCGCCGTCGCGTACGCGCCGGAGCCCCCGGCCAACCGATGATCGGTTGGCCGATCATCGGTTGGCCGGGAAATAGCCGACCAATGTTCCGCCGACGATAATCACTGTGCTCGCGCCCGGTGCCCGCCGGCGTCCGGCGGATGCCGAATTCGCTGCGGATACGAAGAAGTGCGAAGAAGGATGCGTAGCGGCCTTCACGGACACGACTGGAGTAGCTACCGTCGGAGCGAATAAACGTCGCTGACCGTCCACGAGCCGCATTCGGGGCATCATCACCATGACCGCTCGGCTACCTCGTCACGTCGCGCCGCTCGCCGTGGGCGAGCCCACCTCACTCGGGCCCTACCAGCTGCTCGGTCGGCTGGACGCCGGCATCACCGGCATCGTCTATCTGAGCCGTGCTGTCGGAGGCGCGCAGGTCGCGATCCGCGCGCTGCACCCGGGCGACGCCCTGCGCGCGGACATGCGGGCCCGGTTCGCGGCGGCGATCAACCGCGCTCGCGTGCTGGCCGGGGCACACACCTGCGGGGTGCTCGACGCCGCGCCCGACGCCGAGCGGCCATACGTGGGCACGGAGTTCGTCGGGGGCCCGACCCTGGCCCGCGAGCTCACCGAACGCGGACCGCTGTCCTCGGACGAGATCGACCGCCTCGCCCGGACCCTGTTGGAGACCATCGATGCGGCGCACCGCACGGTCGGCGCACTCGACGACCTGACAGCAACGGATATCGTGCTCTCCGTTACCGGGCCGCGGCTGGTCGACCTGGGTGTCGCGGCGGCCCTGCGACCACTGCTGCTGTCCCCCGCGGCCGGCTCGGCCGGAGGGACGCCGCACGTCGTCGCCGGGCGCTCCGGCCACCTGCGGCCTCCCCCCAACAGCCCCGGCTACGTGCCCGGCTATGGCTACGGCCCCGCGGCGAGTGGCTGGGAGGGCCCCGCCGCCGACATCGTCGCGTGGGCCGGGATCGTCGATCTGGCCGCGACGGGAAAGCCCAGCGGGTCCGTCGAACCCGCGGCCCGGGCCGGGCGACGCCGCGCCGACCGGTCGGAGCACACGGCTCCCATCGGCCAGGGGGTGCGGCGGGCGCTCGCCCGTGTGCGACAGGCCGACGGGGCCTCTCTGCCCGACACCGCCGAGCTGCTGGCGCTGCTCTCCAGATCGAAGCCGCAGTCGACCCGAGCGGCGTGGGGCCGTGGCCGACAGGCCGCCACGGCTCACGGCGGGCGGGCGGGCGCCGCGACGACAGGCGCGGATCCGCGGCCTGAGCCTACCGATCCTCGACCACTGACCCGGACGGCTCCCCTCGGAAGGGCTCCCCTCAGGACGGCCACGGGCGGGCGGCACAGCACCGGTCGGCGGGCACCGAGCCCCACCCGGAGTGTCCCGGACCCGATGGCCGCCCGGGCGCTGCCACCGCTCCCGACACTGCCGCCACTCCCGATACTGCCACCGCCGGAGCTCCCGCCCCCGGACCGCCGTCCGGCCTCCGCTCGTCCGGAGTCCGGACGAGCGGAGGCCGGACGAGCGGCATCGGTGGGATCCACATCAGCGAGGCGGGCAGCCGAGCCACGGGTAGAACGCCTGCCGGTGGACCCGCTCGTTCGCGCTCGCCGGTCCCGGATGCGCCCGGTCGCCGCATTCGCGGTGGCTGCGGTGGCAGCGGTGGCGGCCGCAGCCACCGCCGCGGGGCTCAACTCCTCGCCCGACGACGTGACCACGGGTGCGCGTGCTCCGTTGCACGAGTCACAGCCGGACGACGGCGGCACCGTGGACACTCCGAGCAGCGGCCGGTCCGGATCCCGCGAGGGCCGCCCGGCCGTGCGGGCACCGGCCGCCCCCCGGCCCGCCGCGTCAGGCAACCCCGCCGTGGACGAACCCGCCGTGGACGAACCCGGCTCAGGTGGGCCCAGCACCCTCGGCGGCGGATCCGTCCTCGGCCCGACCAAAGAGGAACAGCAGAACGACCTGGCGGCGGAGGACTTCGCCCTGAACACCCTGCGCCTCGCGGCGGGTGGCAGGTCCGCGCCGCCGGGGCGTTCCTCTGGCGGCCCGGTGCCGGCGGCCTCCCCGCCGGCGCACCAGGCGCCGCCCGTTCTCGCCGCCGCCCCGCCGGTGCCGACCAAGCCGTCCGCAGCGGCGGAAGGAGTGGCTGCCGGGCCGATCGAGGCCAGGACCCCGGCCACCGGCACCCCGGCCGCCGGTGGCCGGACCACCCGCGCGGCAACAACCGCCAGCGGAGCTTCCGTGACGTCCACGGCGACCAA
The DNA here is from genome assembly GCF_977927575.1 of Frankia sp. CcCS3. Taxonomy (NCBI): domain Bacteria; kingdom Bacillati; phylum Actinomycetota; class Actinomycetes; order Frankiales; family Frankiaceae; genus Frankia; species Frankia sp. CcCS3. The sequence goes on along the minus strand of NZ_CDWRCL010000094.1, from coordinate 8,303 downwards.
GCCCCCGACCCGGCCGGCCGCCACCCGGCCACCGGCCACGACGGCTCCGGCTCCGGCTCCGGCCAGGAGGAGTCTCGCCCCGGTGCAGGTGGACGTCGTGACGTTGGCCCCGCGGTAGTCCCCAGCCCCGCGGCGGCCTCTGACGGTTACCGCTGTCGTTCGCCCGAACCGGCGACGGAGGTCACCCCCGCCCGCACGGCACCGTCGGGCCAGATGATCTGGAGGGGTTTGCGTCGCCAGCGCGCGTAGGAGACGACGTCCGCCGTACCCCCGAAGCCACACGCCGGCAGACCGTCCCACACCGCGAGGACCTGGTCGGATGCGTCGACCAGAAGGCGGCTCGCCGACATCAGGCTGGGCAGATCGGGCTTCGCCCGGTCCTGGCTGCGTATCTCGGTGGCGCGGCCGAGCAGCCGATCGTAGTCGCGCCGATGCGCAGCGGGTTGAAAGTCCCGGTAACCGGCCGCGGGTATCATGACGATGAGCCGGCCCCCAAGTTCGAGGACCACGTCGGCGAAGATAGTGTCCGCTCCCTCGGCCAGGCAGCTGATCCCGGTCAACCCGGCCGCGGCGAGAGGCGCTAGCACCCGGCGCATCTCGCCGGCCGTGTATTCGGCCTGTCCGTCGGAAAGCCCCCGGTGGCCCGTCACCCCGATGACGACCATGCCGTTGTCACCCCGTCCGGCGGTGACGACGGAAACAGCGGTAACCATCGCGCGATGCAGCGCCCGATGCGGACCGCGACGGCCAGGGTCGGCGTCGAGAGAACACCGGGCGAATGTACCCAAGGGATCCGGGGCCAGGGTGGTTCGTCACCGGATCGGGCCTGTCACGGGGCTGTGGCGCGGGTCGCCTGACTCCTTCATCCGGCCGCATTCCGACCCGCGGGCGTGCGGGCATGCGGGCGTGCGGGCGCTAGAACCTGAAGTCGAGATGAGGTCAACCGTGCGAATGCGAGGATGCGCGCCTACGGTCAGCGGCTGGCCGACTCGTACCAGGCCGGACGGGTGTTGGTGAGCCAGCCGGGGACCAGTCGGCGCAGGTCGGCGGGCCTTAGTTCCAGGTCGAGCAGGCTCCCAAGGGACACCGAGACGATATCGAGATCATTCAGCCTGCTCCCGAAGTCGGCGCCCCACGATCGGTCAGCGGCGAAGACGACGTCGAGCACCCCCATCCGCTCACCGCGTTCGATCGAGATGTTCTGGATACCGCCCACGAACGTCAGGTAGTCCAGTTCGATCCCGGCCTGCTCGTTCAGCAGCCGGCGCAGCGCCGTCTGCACGGTCTCTCCCGGCTCGACCCAGCCTCCTGGCAAGTGGAACGACTTCTGGCCACGCTCGTTGGCGAGCAGCACCCGATCACCCGTCACGAGCAGCGCGCGCGTTGATCCGCACGGGGCCGGCGACCAGGTCGCCGTAGGACGTGGTGGCGGTGACGGTCGGTTTGGAAGCGGGCGGTGTCACGGGTGCTCCAGGAGTGGCGAGTCGGGCAGGAATGGCGAGTCGGGCCGAGAGGGGCAACCTCTGCATCGTGCCCCGCCGGACCAGATCGTGATGCGCCAACCGGTCATCCAGCCGGCATCGGGTCGGTCGAGGACACGGTCCCGTCAATCCGACCACCTCGCCACCCGACCCGCATGAGCGGATATTTTTATGTAATTTCACCGTAATTTCGGATCATACGTCGCGGCTCTCCCGAAGATGCGGGTACGATCACCCCATGCCGAGATTCCGGATCAGCGAGGCCGCCGCGCTGCTCGGTGTCAGTGACGACACCATCCGCCGGTGGGCGGACAGCGGCCGACTGCCAACCGTCCTAGACGACGCCGGCCGCCGGGCGATCGAAGGCGGCACCCTGGCCGGATTCGCCAAGGATCTGGCGACCGAGCAGACCGCCGCCCAGACGCCGGTCGTCGCCGAATCCGCGCGTAACCGCTTCCCCGGCATTATCACCCGCGTGGTGCGCGACGCGGTGATGGCCCAGGTCGAGATCCAGGCCGGCCCGCATCGCCTGGTCTCGCTCATGAGCCGGGAGGCCGCCGACGAACTCGGGCTGGAAGCCGGCGTCCTCGCGGTCGGCGCGGTGAAGTCGACCAACGTCGTCATCGAGCTACCCGAGCGTCGTTGATCCCGATCAGCGAGAAGGGCCTGCCCGCCGTGTCGGTCCGCGGCGGTTCGCTTCTTCGAAGGGGTCAGCCGGAGCAACGGCCCGTCGGCCCGCACGGCCGGTTCAGCTCGCACGGCCGGTTCAGCCTGCGCGATCGGGCACCCCGGCCGGGTGACCCGCGGACCGGCGGACGTCCGCGCCGCGCGGTTCGCCGGGAAACGCGCCGCCGGATGTCCTGGGCGCTGCTGGTGCCGGCCGGGATCGCTGGCCTGTTCCTGCTCCTGCCGCTCGTCGGCCTGCTCGTCCGCGCCCCCTGGTCCGCCCTGCCCGATCTGCTCACCGAGACCGCGGTCCGGCAGGCCCTCCTCCTATCAGTGGAGACGGCCACCGCCACAACCGCGCTGTCGCTGCTGTTCGGTGTCCCCCTGGCCTGGCTGCTGGCCCGCACCCGTTTTCCCGGCCGGTCCCTGTTGCGCGCCCTGGTCACCCTCCCGCTCGTGCTGCCGCCAGTGGTCGGCGGCGTGGCCCTGCTTCTGGTGCTGGGTCGGCGCGGCGTCGTCGGCCAGTACCTCGATGGCTGGTTCGGCATCACCATCCCGTTCACCAGCGTCGGCGTGGTGATCGCGCAGATCTTCGTGGCCATGCCGTTCCTCGTCGTGTCCGTCGAGGGCGCGCTGAACAGCGCCGATCGGCGGTTCGAGGACGCCGCCGCCACCCTCGGTGCCGGGCCGTGGATGACGTTTCGCCGAGTCACCATGCCGATGACGGCGCCGACGGTGGCCGCCGGCGCGGCGCTGTGCTGGGCTCGCGCCCTCGGCGAGTTCGGGGCCACGATCACGTTCGCCGGCAACTTCCCCGGGACCACCCGGACCACGCCGCTCGCGGTCTACCTGGCGCTGGAGACGGACTCGGACACAGCCATCGCGCTGTCACTCGTACTGCTCGCGGTCTGCGTCGGAGTTCTGGTGGCACTGCGGGGCCGCTGGTTCCCCGGCGCCCGGCGGATTTTACGCAACCGGGGAACGCGTGACGCCGCCCCGAAGGCGCTCGAGCGGGGCATCCCGTGAACGCGGGGCATCCCGTGAACACCGTCCCCGGAGATTCGGCGGGGGCGGCGCCCCCCGCCCCCGCCCCCGGCCTGGATCCGGCGTCAGCCGGGCTCAGCGCGCTGATGACAGTGCGACAGGGCCAGTTCGTGCTCGACGTCAAGGTCAGCGTGGCACGGGGGGAGACGGTCGCCGTCCTCGGCCGCAGCGGGGCGGGCAAGAGCACGCTGCTGCGGGCCCTGGCCGGCCTCCTCCCGCTCGACGAGGGCCGGATCACCCTCGGCGGCGAGGTTCTCGACGACCCGGCCGAGCACCGTTTCGTCCCGTCCGAACAGCGGCCGGTCGGCATGGTCTTCCAGGACTACCTGCTGTTCCCACACCTGCGGGCCCGCGACAACATCGCCTTCGGCCTGCGGGCCCGCCTCGGCCAGGGCCGGCGGCACGCCCGGGCGTCCGCGGACACCTGGCTGGAACGGTTCGGGATCGGCCATCTCGGCGACCGGCGACCGGATGCCCTGTCCGGCGGCCAGGGGCAACGGGTGGCGCTCGCGCGGGCGCTGGCGCCGGGGCCCGGACTGCTGCTGCTCGACGAACCGCTCGCCGCGCTCGACACCGCGACCCGCCGCGAGGTCAGGTCCTTCCTGCACAATGTGCTACCGACACTGGCGGCTCCGGTGCTCATCGTCACGCACGATCCCACGGACGCCGAGGTTCTCGCCGACCGCACCCTCGCCCTCGATGCGGGGCGGGTCGTCGACCAGGACTGATCCGGGCTGCTCAGCCGGCCCCGCTGCGTGCCTCCTCGCCGCGGTGACGGATCTCGGCATCCGGACCCGGGTAGACGAAGCTGACGTGCCCCGTGTCGGACCAGCGGACCGCAAACGGCGGATCCCCCGCCGCCGAGCGCACCTCGAAGACCTCGCCGAGTCGGTCCGGCTGCCGGGTGGTGTGACGGTGGACCACCAGAGTGTCGCCCGGGTGGGCACGCATCGCCCGGCGTCGCGCGGAAGTCAGGTCAGTACCCGGTCAGGCGCGACCGGGATGGCCGGCCAACGCCAGGTGATCGACGAACCAGTCACGCGCAAGCGCGGCCGCCTGCTCCAGGGCACCCGGCTCGGCGAACAGGTGCGTGGCGCCCGGGACGATCGCCAGCCGGTTCTCGCAGCCCAGCAGTCGGGCCTGGGCCTGCCGGTTCAGCTCGAGGACCAGATCGTCCCGCGCACCGACGATGAGCAACGTCGGGACGCGTACCGCGGTCAGCTGCGCCGCGGCCAAGTCCGGTCGGCCGCCCCGCGACACGACGGCCGCGACGGGGAACCCCCCTTCCGCGGCGGCCCGCAGCGCCGCGGCGGCACCGGTGCTGGCGCCGAAGTAACCAATGGGGAGGGCAGCCGTCGCCGGTTGGCCGCGCAGCCAACCGGTCACGTCGATCAGCCGCCGGGCAAGCAGCCCGATGTCGAACACGTTCGCCCGGTCACGCTCCTCGTCCGGGGTGAGCAGGTCGAACAGCAGGGTCGCGAGCCCCGCGGCATTGAGGTCGCGGGCCACGAACTGGTTACGTGGGCTGTGCCGGCTGCTGCCGCTGCCGTGAGCGAAGACGACCACTCCCCGGGACTGGTCGGGCACGGTGAGCCGACCGGCGAGCCGAACTCGACCGACGGGGATGTCGACCTCGACATCGCCGCCGGACGGGTCGGCTACCGCGCCGCCGACCGGCATCGTCAGCGCGGCCCGGCGCAGCAGGTCGACGACCTCCTCGTCCGGTGTCTGGGAGAAGTCCGCGTAGAACTCGCCGATACCGAAGAAGGCGTCGGGCGTCTGGACGCAGACCACCTCGTCTGCCTGCCGGCGCAGCCAGCCGATCCGGTCACGGGGGGCAACGGGGGTCGCCAGCACCACGTGGGTGGCTCCCTGGGCCCGCACGACCTGGCACGCGGCAGAGGCCGTCGAGCCGGTCGCGATCCCGTCGTCCACCACGACCACCGTCCGCCCGGCGAGCGGGATCCTCGGCCGGCCGTTCCGGAACCGCCGGGCCCGACGATCAAGCTCCACCAACTCGCGCGCCTGAACCGCGGCGAACTCGTCCAGCCCCACGTTAGCCAGCCGCCGGGCCTCCTCGTTGACGACCCGCACCCCACCCTCGGCGATGGCACCCATCGCGAGCTCAGGCTGGAAGGGGACACCGAGCTTGCGGACGAGGATGACATCCAGCGGGGCCTCCAGCGCCCGCGCCACCTCGAACGCGACAGGAATGCCCCCGCGGGGCAGCCCGACGACAACGACGTCACGGCCGCGTAGATGCGCCAGCCGCTGCCCGAGCTGCCGGCCGGCCTCCTCCCGACTATCGAAGATCACGACAACCTCCTCGTGCCGGCCGGGCGGGCTCCTCGTGCTCGCCGTCCGGACCGGACATCGTCCTGTGGTCGTCGTTCCCCGATTAGTCGCCAGGATACCGACCCACACCGTCCCGGGGCACCTGCCCCGATCCGAGCGATACACGGTCCGCGGCGTGCGGTGCAAAGATCGTCGAGACGCTCCGGACAGTCGGAATCACCGTGTCCGCATGGTCCTGAACCGATCTCCGGCGGCCACTTGCGCTCCGACGCCCGGCCGGGATGCCGTGCATAATAAAGGTGTGACGCTCCGTTGGCAGCCCGGCTCCGCCCCTCACTGGGCGTGGCGAGAGGTCTGTTGTCCAGGGCGCTGTCGGTGTTGTCCCAGCCCTCGCGTCCACTGAGGCTCGCCGCACGCGCGACGAGCGCACCGGTCCTGTAACTCAGGGACCGTTCTGGGCGCGAGGGGCCTCGGGGCTCGGTGCCAGACCTGAACGAGTGATCTTTTTGCTCCCGGGGTGAAGCAGCTGTCGATCATCCGTATTCCCGGACTCCCGTCCTGCCCCTGGCCGGGTCGTTCGCCGGAGTGCTCCGTGCGCGCTCCCGGATGACCGGCTGAGCTGTGCGCTCCGCCGGATGAGCTAGGTCGCGCCGTCTCCGTCTTCTCCCGTCGCGTGCCAGCCCGCTACCCGCCCCGGTCACCTGTGGCCGTGCCGCCAGGGTCAGCCGGGCTGGTCCGGGCCTTGGCGGCTGGTCCGGTCCCGACCGGCCGATCCCCCGCTGGGACTTCCCAGACCCGCGCAACTACTACGCAATCATCACGCAATCACTGTGTAGCTATCGAGAACTATCAGGAAGGCAGCGTTCGCTGTGACCTTCGAGTCGTGGATGGCCCGGTTGCGGAGCGAGGGATACCTCGTCTGCCCGGGGAGCTCCCCGGTACCCGTCGAGGTACGAGGTGTTCGTCCCGACGGGGTCGGTCTGCTGTTCCGTTGCCGGGGAACGGCGATCCGGCTCGCCCTGTACCGGCCCGGACGGGCGGTATGGCAGATAGCCGTCCGGGACAAGGCGTGGTGCCCGGAGGAGTCCCTGCAACTGTGGACGCACCACCCGCTCGACACGGCGGATGTTCCGACCGACGCTCGGCTGGCCTTCCCTCGGGGCACCGAGCCGGACCAGGAGCTTGTCATCGACGGCACTCGCGTGTGGGGATGGTGCGGCCATGAGGCGGGGCTGCTCCGGCCAGCCGCCGCAGCCCCCTGTTCGACCGGTTGATGGCCACCGTCACGCGGTCCGGCCTCGCCCTGTCAGAGCGCATCCAGCCAGATCTCGCCCGGGAGGTCGCCGTGCCGGCCGCCCGGTCGAGGGCTCGGGGCAAGGAGGGCATCAGCATCAGCTGACGGCCGGCCGGAGGCGGCGATCCACCCGAACCGGGGTGGTCGTCACATGGGCTACGCGTTCCTGTAAGCTTCAGATGCTTCCAGGGGGTGTAGCTCAGCCTGGTAGAGCGCCTCCCTCGCACGGAGGAGGCCAGGGGTTCGAGTCCCCTCACCTCCACCCGAGTACTGATGTTCGAACCCCCGCCAGTGAGCTGGCGGGGGTTCGCTGTCTCACCGGGCAGCGGGCCATATGGCCGCTCGATTGCGTGCCAGCGGGTGTGATCAGTGATCTCAACGGAACGGCCTTCATCGGGCGGCATGCTGTCGGGTAGGACCTCCGCATCCTCGGGTTCGGAATCTTGACCGATGGTCTTGTCCTGCTGGTTCGGGGCCAGCAGGTGAGCGAACGGTTCAGTCAGGTCGGCGCCGTGAACTTGGTTGCGTACCACCCAGAAGCGGGCGAATACGGCCTGGTTCAGCGCCCGCCGCACCTCCGGCGGCGCGGCAAGGTACAGCTCATGCGCGTTGGCGCACAGCAACAGAACCTCCTCCACGACCGCCAGCACGGTGCTGGCCTCGGTCGAGCAGCGTTCTATGATCGCTCGGGCGCCGGCCAGTTCCCGCTGGATACGTTCCTGTTCGGTCTTGAGTAGATCCACGGGGATGGCGTCGGCGTAGTGCGCCTGGAGCAGCTTGAGCTGTTCACGTTCAAGATCGGCAATGCGCTTCTCCTGCTGCGCGAGCTCGCGGTGGCTGTCGGCTTGGTGTCGCTCCAGCTCGGTCATGACCTGGTTCCGGATAGCTGTGATTTTGGTCTCGGACAGCTGGATTCGCCGCCACCAGTCGGCGACCGAGGTCTCAAGGTCATCGATCAGGACGGCGGGCTGGTCGCAGGGCTGCCGCCGCTTGGCGCGGCCGATGCAGAAGAAGTACGGGTAGACCGTGCCCCACCGGTTAGTGGCGTTGGTGATCCCGAACCGGCTTCGGCAGGTACCGCAGTACACCGAGCCCTTGAGGTAGTGCGGATGGTGTTGTGGCTTTTCCCGGGCGGCGTTACGCGCCTTCCTGATGGCCTGCACTTGATCAAAGACGGCGGACGTGATGAGCGCCGGGTGTCGCCCCGGGTACCAGACGCCCTCGAACTTGACCTCGCCGAGGTAGTAGCGGTTGGCGAGCATCTTGTCGACGTGCTGGACGCTGACCGGGCGGGTGGGGCGCTTGGGCGTGGCCGGAATGCGCAAACCCCGGTACTCAAGGGCGGTCGCCAGCTGGGCCATGGTGTACTCGCCGCTGGCGTAGGCCTCGAACATCCAGACGATGTGTGGTGCGCGGTCCTGGTCGACCGCGATGGTTCGGACCTCCCGGCCGTCTACCGTCACGCGGACGTTTCGGTAGCCCAAGGGCGCCAGTCCGAGCGTGCCGCCGGCCTTGGCCTTCTG
>NZ_CDWRCL010000093.1:0-14815 GCF_977927575.1 Frankia sp. CcCS3 | reverse complement strand
GCTTAACTTCGAAGAGCCCGTATGATACCCTGCCGCGACAAGAACGCAACCCCGCCCCGGCAACATCAGAACGCCTCCTCCGGCAGTTCCATGAGCCCGAGGCCGGTGGACTCCAGCGATACCCGGCGCGCCGTCAACTCCGGTAGCACATTGGCCGCGAACCAGCGCGCGGCGGCCACCTTGCCCTGGTAAAAGGCGGCGTCCCGAGCGGACCGGGCCCCGGCGGATGCCGGAGAATCCTGGGTTCGCAGGGCTACCTCGGCGCCGCGCAGGAGCAGCCATCCGATGATCAGGTCGCCGAGGCTCATCAGCAGCCTCGTCGTATTCAGGCCGACCTTGTAGATCGCGGCGGCATCCTCGGCGGCGCCGGTGAGGAACCCGACCAGCGAATTCACCATGCTCTGGACGTCATCGAGAGCCACCCCCAGCGCCTCCCGCTCCGCCCGCAGCGCGCCGTTGCCGGCCTCCCCCTTCACGAACGTCTGGATCTCGCCCAGCACGGAGGTCAGCGCCTGCCCCTGGTCCCGGACGATCTTCCGGAAAAACAGGTCCTGGCCCTGGATCGACGTGGTGCCCTCGTAGAGAGTATCGATCTTGGCATCGCGGATGTACTGCTCGATCGGATAGTCCTGCAGGTACCCGGAACCACCGAGGATCTGCAGTGAAGAGGCGAGCAGCTCGTAGGACCGTTCGGAGCCGACCCCCTTGACGATCGGGAGCAGCAGGTCGTTGATGCGTTCGGCGAGCTCGTCGGTCTCCCCCCGCTCGCCGGCCAGCGCAACCCGGTCCTGGAACGTCGCGGTGTAGAGCATCAGCGAACGCATGCCCTCCGCATACACCTTCTGCATCATCAGCATCCGGCGGACATCCGGGTGATGGATGATCGTGACACGCGGTGCCGTCTTGTCCGACGCGCGGGCCAGGTCCGCACCCTGGACGCGGGTGCGGGCGAACTCGAGCGCGTTGAGATATCCGGTGGACAGCGTGGCGATGGCCTTGCTGCCCACCATCATCCGGGCGTACTCGATCACCTGGAACATCTGGGCGATGCCCTCGTGGACGTCACCGACCAGCCAGCCGACCGCCGGCGCCCGCTCACCGAACCGCAGCTCGCAGGTGGCGGAGACCTTCAGGCCCATCTTTTTCTCGATGTTCGTCACGTAGACGCCGTTGCGGGCGCCGGGCGCGCCGGTCCGCGGATCGGGCATGAACTTCGGCACCACGAACATCGACAGGCCCTTGGTCCCCGGGCCGTGCCCCTCCGGCCGGGCGAGCACGAGATGGATGATGTTCTCCGGGACATCCCAGTCCCCATTGGTGATGAACCGCTTCACGCCCTCGATGTGCCAGGTGCCGTCGGGCTGCTCGATCGCCCTGGTACGACCGGCCCCGACGTCGGAACCCGCGTCCGGCTCGGTGAGCACCATCGTCGCGCCCCAGTGCCGTTCAATGGCGAACTCGGCGAGCTGGCGCTGCCATTCGTTGCCGAGCCGGTGCAGGATCGCTGCGAACGTCGGGCCGGCCATGTACATGAAGATGGCCGGGTTCGCTCCGAGCAGCAGCTCCGAGGCCGCCCACGCGACGGTCGGGGACGCACCCAGTCCGCCCAGGTGCGGCGGAAGGTAGAGCCGCCACCACTCACCGTCCAGAACGGCCTGGTAGGACTTCTTGAACGACTCCGGCAGGGTCACCGATCCGGTCGCCGGATCCAGGGTCGGCGGATGACGGTCGGCGTCGGTGAAGGACTCGGCAACGGGTCCGGAGGCGAGGTGGTCGAGCTCGGCCAGCACCTCGCGCGCGGTCTCGGCGTCCATCTCCCCGAAGGGACCGGTGCCGAGCGTGCGATCGATCCCGAACACCTCGAACAGGTTGAACTCGATGTCTCGCAGATTGCTCCGGTAGTGGCCCATCAACGGCTCCTTCCCGGGACCGCCGGACATCGTGATCAGCCGATGCCGGCTAGCTACTCGTGAGTACGTTGTTCCCATGCTACTCACGAGTAACCCGTTGACAAGAGCGGCGGCTGGGAAGAAGTCGTCGCGATCCAACTTTTCTCCGACAAACGGGGAAGACCCGAGGCCGGGCACGTCTACTCTTGCCACTCATGCGCGACCCGGCCACCCAGGAGGTACGGCTCGCGGTCGTCATGACCGGTGGCGCGAGCCTCGCCGTCTGGATGGGCGGGGTCGCCACCGAGATCAACCTTGCGACCAGCCCGGACCGTGACCGGGCCGACGAAGCGGACGCTGCCGTCGCCGCCCGTTACGCCCGGCTGGCAGCCATCCTCGACGTCGAGGTCAGTGTGGACGTACTCGCCGGCACCTCGGCCGGTGGCATCAACGCCGCCATGCTGGGCTACGCGAACACCCACCACGCCGATCTCACCCCGCTGCGGGACCTGTGGCTGTCCCTCGGCTCGCTTGACGCGCTCATGCGCACCCCCCACGAAAAGACGTATCCTTCGCTACTGCACGGGGACACCGCCGTGCTGCCCGCGCTGCACACCGCCCTGGCAGCGGTGGGGGGAGACGGCCCGCCCCAACCGGGCCGGCGCGGACCGCCCGACATCGGTCTTCATCACCACGACGATCCTGCGCGGCGAGGTCGCCGAGCACGCCGACTCACTCGGCGGCACCATGTGCGACGTCGACCACCGGGGCCTGTTCGCCTTCGGCACGCAGGACCTGACCGACCCTGGCGCGGTCCCCCGTCTCGCCCTGGCCGCACGGGCCAGTTCCGCCTTTCCGGGCGCCTTCGAGCCGGCCTACGTGCCGGTGGGGCACGCCGTCGATGCCGCGCACCCGGACATGGCCCGCTACGTCAACGCCTCCCGCGGATTCCACGCCTCGGACGGCGGGATTCTGGTCAACCGCCCGATCGGACCGGCGCTGGCGGCCATCTTCGACCGGCCCGCCGAGCGCCAGGTCCGTCGCGTGCTCGCCTACGTCGTGCCCTCGCCGCGGATGCCGGTACCGATGACGGATCCGGCGGCACCGACCATGCCACCCGTGCCGCCCACACCACCCATGCCGCCCACACCGCCCGCGGTGATCCCCACCCTCCTCCAGATGCTCGGCGCGGCGCTGAACCAGTCGATCGGTACAGATCTGGCGACGCTGCGCGATCGTAACAGCGCCGTACGCGGTACGCGGGCGAACCGGCGACGGCTGCTGCGCCTTGCCCCGGCCGGTGGGCCCCGGTTAGCGGACGAGAGCGTCTATGACGCCTACCGCCGCAGCCTGGCAGAGGAGACCGCCCCACCGGTGATCGAGGCGTTGCTGCGCGTCCTCGGTGGTCGGTTCGACCTGCCCCGTCCCCCGGACACCGACGCGCTGCGCACCGACGCGGCCGGACCCGCCCGGATGACGAACGCCGCGGTCAACGCCGTGGTCCAGATGCTTCCCGACCGGCTGCCGACCACGGCCGACCTCGCCGACCTGTGGCGGCTGGGCCGGCCCGCGCTCGACGCCGCCAAGGGCCTGCTGATCAACATGATCAACGAAGGGTACGTCCTCTCCCCCGAGCCGGCGGACCGGATCCGACTCGCCCGGCTCGCGGCGGCCGTGCACGGCGCCTCGCGCGCCACCATCCGGAGCACCGGCACCGCAGGCACCGCAGGCACTGCAGGCACTGCGGGCACCGCGGCCCTGCGACCCGGCGTCTTCACGACGGTCGGCGAGACCCTCGGTGCGATGGCCGGGGCACCGTTGCTCGACGTCATCGCCGAGGCAGCCCGCCGCTGGTTGCGGACCGACCCGGAGGGCGACGCGGGGCAGGACGAGCTCACCGATCTCGTGGACCGGCGGTCCCCCGCGGCCCCGCCTCCGGCGGGACCAGAGACCAGGCCCGAGGGTCTCAGTCTCGGCCAGCGCCGGGCGGTGGCGGCCCGGACCCTCGCGGACTTCGTCGGGTACCTCCCGTCGACTCCCGCGGACGCCCTGATCGCCGTGCACCTGGTCGAGCGGAGCACCGGCGCCGCGGTCCTCGATCAACCGGTTGAGCTCGTCCAGATCAGCGCGGATCTACCGAACCGCCTCGATCCCGCCCGCGCGCTGGCCGAGGAGAAGGTCACAGGCCTGCAGCTGGGAAACTTCGGCGCCTTCGCGAAGTCCTCGTGGCGGGCCAACGACTGGATGTGGGGACGGCTGGACGGTGCGGGCTGGCTGGTCCGGATCATGCTGGATCCACGCCGGCTCATGATCCGCCGGGACACCGCCATCCCCGCCGTCCCCGCCGGTCACGCCCGTGCCGCGGCGCTGGCCCGCCGGGGCTGGCTGGTGGATCTGGTCGACGATCTCACCGAGGTGGCCGGCAGCCCGGCGCCACGGGAGGTACTCGACGAGCTTGGCTTTCTGACCGATCCGGACGCCCCCGTGCCGCCGAACCTGCCGGTCACGGCGACCTGGGTCGCCGCCGGCCTCCAACGGGACATCGCGGCCAAGGAGCTGGTGGGGGTCGCCGAGGCGGTGCGGCGCGACAACGAGGCCGGGGTCGATCCGCGGCCCACCGCCGACTTCCTCGCCGCCGTCGACCGGGCCCTGACCGCGGAACCAGCCCGGCCCGGAACGACGACCGGACCGGGGGCCTCGGCGGCACCGGAAGCGACGGGCCCCCCGAACCTGGACGAGCCGCGCGGCGCCAAGGTCATCTCGCTGGCCGCGGCCGCGGCCGCCAGGGTCGCCGCGGGACGGACCGGTGCCCATCGGCCGGTCGGCGTCGACAGTTCGGCTCTGGCGCGCCGACCGCCCCGGCCACCCGGGCTCAGCGGCGTCCTCGTCACGCCCGGCGCGCTGCCCCCGCGAGCGGTGGACGAGGTGCTCGAGGCCTGCCGCGTCTCGGACGAACGCATCACCGACGCGGCGCAGGGCCCGATTCTGGTGACCGCCCTGGCCCAGATCGTGGCGGTGGTCGTCGCCTGGGCGGCATCGACCCGCCGGCTGCCACGGCCCCTGCGACCGGTCGCCTTCCTCGCCCGGGCCGTCACCCGTCTCGCCTTCGAGATGATCCGGGATGTCACGCACGGCCGGCGGCGGATGACGATCGCGGTGGGAACAGCGATGGTCGGCCTCGGTACGGCCGGCGGGCTGACCGGTTCGGGCATCCTCGGCGGCCTGGGGATCGTCGTCGGCCTGATCGGCCTGCTGATGATCGGACTGACCGGCTGGCGGCACCTGCCCGGAGGACTGGCGGTCGTGGGAGCCGGGCTCATCGCGGTGTTCGCGGCGGCCGGTGCCGTTCCGGTGATCCATGACCGACTCTTCCCCTGGCTACACGACGACGTCGTGCCATACCTGGCCGATCATCCGTGGGCATGGGCGACCGTCTTCGGAGCCCTGGTGCTGCCGGCTCTCTGGTCCGTCGCCGAGGCCCTCACCACCCGCCGGGCCCGCCGCAACGGCTGATCATCCCGGTAGGCACGGCCCGGCGGTCCGCGCCACCGGCACCGGTGGCTCGGTGACGTGGTGACCCGGTTCAGGAGATGTCGGACCAGGTCAGGGTGCCCGTCGGGTCTCGAAGGCAGGACACCGGGCGGCCGGCGGAGTCCTGGACGATGCGCCCGACGTCCTCGGGGTCACAGTTCCCGCCCTCATCCGGCCGGGTCACGAGAGCCGGGGCGGGCGGCTCCGTGGACCATCGACCAATGCCGGCCGGGCCGCTCCCGCCGACGGGCGCGCAGAACAGCACAAGGCCGTTCACGGCGGTCGCGGGCGAGGTGTCCTCGGTGGGGGAACAGGCCTCTCCGACGAAGACGGAGGATGCTTGCGGAGTCGGCACCGGCGGTGACGCGACACCATCCGGGGCGGCGGAGGTTCCGGAGGGGCCCGGCGCCCGCGAGACGCCAGGCGTCGCAGCCGCGGCGGAGGCCCCGGGCGTGCCCGGGCCGCCCGGGTCCTGAGACGACGCACTCGGCATGACCACCGAGCCCGGCCGGGCGGCCGAGCCGCCGGACCCGCTCGACCCCGGATCCGAGCATCCGACGACCAGCGCGAGCAGCAGCCCCCCGGCCACGCTCAGGCCGAGACGGCCACGGCCTCGAAGACCACGGCCTCGAAGACCGCCACACACGGCGCACCTCCCGTCGCACCTCGGGAGCCGGAGTCATACCCCGGTCCAGGCCGCCCGATCTCAAGACCTGCGTTCCAGCTTAGGTAGCCTGCCGCTCACACCGTGGTCACTTGCCCGAACTGGGAGATCCGATCGTCCGCCGCCACGGGAACCAGCGTCCCGTCGGCCTCCATCTCCGCCGCGACCTGGGCCAGCCGAACGGCGGGCCGCGCCGGCAGCGGCGCGGTGCCCGCCTGGGTCCCGAGCTCCACCCAGCCGACCAGCGCCTCGTCCGACGTCAGCCCGAACGCCTCCCGGACCTCGGCGCTGCCCTGCATCGGCACCGACTTCCAGGCCGAGGCGACGCCGAGCGCGTGCGCGGCCAGGCAGATGTTCTGCGCCGCCGCCGCGGCCGAGGCGTCCTGCTCGGCGACCGGAACCTTCGAACCGACGTGGGAGGCGACGACGGCGATGAGCGCCGGGGAACGGGTGGCCTTGCCGGCGGTCTTGCGGATGACCGGCTCGGGCAACCCGCCGACGGTCTCGGCGGCCCGCTTGATCGCCGCCGCCAGGGTGGCGCGAGCATCGCCCCGCACGACCACGAAGCGCCAGGGCCGCAGCATCTTGTGATCCGGCGCCGTGGTGGCGGCACTAAGTATGATCATAATCTGCTCCGCCGTCGGACCGGGTTCGACGAGCCGGGTCGCTGTACGGCGCGTCATCAGGCAGGCGAGAGCGTCCATGAAAACTCCTTGGGGGATCGCGGTTCGGGGAACCCGGGAAGTACCGGTCTCCCGGCCGGCGACCGCGACCCGGCCGGCGGTGACAGCCGCCGGTGGATCTGGAACAGCGACAGGTTACCGTAGAGATTGCCCCGCTCGAACCTCCGCCGGGAGGCTCTCGTCACCGCCGTCGTTGAAATAGACCATCTGGCCAAGCGATACGGGTCCCAGCGCGCCGTCCGGGACGTGAGTTTCACGGTGCGGGAAGGGAACATCACCGGTTTTCTGGGGCCGAACGGCCCCGGCAAGACAACGACGCCGCGCATCCTGCTGGGTCTGGTCACCCCTGGTTGCTGGCTCTGGTCACCCCTGGCTCCGGCAGCGTGGTGGTCTTTGGTGGCTGCGGGGCGGTCGAGGTGAACGCGGGCGGCTGGGGAGTGTTGGCCCAGGTGGCGGCGCTCCTCGCGGTGCGGCGGGAGCTGCCGTCATGACCGCGCCAAGCCGGCCGTCGGCGGATGAACCGCCCGGGTCGCGCCGTCCCGGCCGGGACTCGACGGTGGCACCGGCGTGGGACGGGTCACCTCAGGCGACTCGGGTACGCACATCCCCCACCGCCTCGGGTCGCGATCGGCCTACCATCCAGCATATGGTGCCGTGCCCGACCTGCGCGGAGGACAACCCCGAGCGGGCGCGCTTCTGCTCCGGATGTGGGAATCCCCTTCCCACCCCGGGGAGCGGCGCCCGGAAAACCGTGACGATCATGTTCGTGGACATCACCGGGTCCACCGACATCGGCGAGAGAATCGACTCCGAACCGCTGCAGCAGGTCATGTGGCGGTTCTTCACCACCGTCCGTGAAGTGATCTACACCCACGGCGGGTCGGTCGAGAAGTTCATTGGCGACGCCGTCTTCGCCGTCTTCGGCATTCCCGTGCTGCACGAGGACGACGCGCTGCGCGCGGGTCGCGCCGCCCTCGACATCCGGGCGGCGATGGAGGCGCTCAACGCCGACCTGCAGCGCGAGTGGGGCCTGAAACTGCGGGTGCGGATCGGGATCAACACCGGCGAGGTGACCGTCGCCGGCGGTGGCGTCACCGGCGATCCGGTGAACGTCGCCTCCCGGCTGGAACACGCCGCTCCCCCTGACGAGATCCTCATCGGGGACACCACCTACCGCTTCATCCGGCACAGCGTCACGGTGAGCCCGCTCGGCCCCTTGGTCGTCCAGGGCAAGCGCGACCCGCTGCGGGTGCACCGATTGATCGGGCTGGTCGACCCGACCGCGGGTCCCGGCAGCCGGGCCCCGACCCACGGCTTCACCGCCCCGGTCATCGGGCGTAACCGGGAACGCCGCCGGCTGCAGGACGCCTTCGAGGCCGTGGTCGAGGAACGCACCTGCCACCTGTTCACCGTGCTGGGCCCGGCGGGCATCGGCAAGTCCCGGATGGTCGGCGAGTTCTGCGCGGCCATGGCGAACCGGGCGACCGTGCTCACCGGGCGTTGCCTGTCCTACGGCGAGGGCATCGCCTACTGGCCGCTGATGGAGATGGTGCGCCAGGCCACCGGTCTGTCCGCCGACGAGAGCGCCCCGGACGGGCGGCGTCGGCTGCGGGAACTGCTCGACGGTGTCACCCAGGCGGCGGAGATCGTCGAGGCGCTCGCGCCCCTGGTGGGGCTGGGCGGCGCGGAACTCGGTCCGCAGGAGAGCTTCTGGGCCGTCCGGTCCTTCTTCCAGGCGCTGGCGGCCCGACGCCCGCTGATCCTGTGGTTCGACGACGTGCACTGGGCCGAGCCGACCCTGCTCGACCTGCTGGAGAACATCGCCGACTGGTCCCGCGACGCCCTCATCATGCTGCTGTGCCTGGCCCGCCCGGAACTGCTGGAGGAGCGGCGGGACTGGGGAGGCGGCAAACTCAACGCCACCTCGATGCTGCTGGCGCCGCTGACCGAGGCACGCTGCCAGCGCCTGATCCGCACCCTGATGGGCTCCGACGACCTCGACCCGGCCCTCGTCTCCCGGATCACTACCTCCGCGGCCGGCAACCCACTGTTCGTCGAGCAGATGGTGGCGGCCCTCGTCGACGACGGCCTGCTGCGCCGGGAGGGCAGCCGGTGGATCGCCACCGGCAGCCTGCGCAACGTGACGGTGCCGCCGACCATCTCGTCCCTGCTCGCGGCCCGGCTCGACCGGCTCGACCCGCCCGAACGGCGGGTCCTTGAACGCGCCGCCATCGTGGGGGAACGCTTCTACCTCGACGCCGTCATCGACCTGTCGGACCCGAACGAACAGCCGATGGTCGCCGCCCACTGCCTGAGCCTGGTCCGCAAGGAACTGGTGCATCCGGATCGGTCCGACCTGCCCGGCGTCGAGGCGTTCCGGTTCCTGCACGTGCTGCTGCGCGACTGCGCCTACCAGTCCACCGCCAAACGGCAGCGCGCCGATCTGCACCAGCGGTTCGCCCAGTGGCTGCAGACCCGGCTGGAGGGCGGCCCCGGTGAGCACGACGAACTGGTCGGCTACCACCTGGAGCAGGCGTTCCGTTACCGGGTGGAGATCGGGCAGCGCGACACCGAGACGGTCGAGCTGGGCCGATCCGCGGCGACCTGTCTGATCGAGGCGGCGGACCGGGTGCGCCAGGGCGACGAGACCGGCGCGGCCCAGCTGCTCAAGCGGGCCATCACCCTGCTGCCCGAGACGGACCCGCTGCGGCTACGGGCCGAGATCGACCTCGGCTGGGCGCTGTACTCGTTCGGCCGGCTCTCCGACGCCGAGCGCATCCTGCGCCAGGTGACCGAGCGGGCCCGGCGCGCCGGGGAGGAGGGCCTGCGGGCCCACGCCCGGCTCGCGTACCTGCGGGTGCTGTTCTCCACCGATCCGGAGGGCCTGGTCGCCAGGACGCTGACCGAAGCCGCGGCGTGCCTGACCAACTTCGTGCAGGCCGGCGACGAGGTCGGCGCGGCGCTCGCCTGCCGCAGCCAGGCCAACGCCTACCTGGCGGCCGGGCAGTTCGCCGCGGCCGAGCGGGCGATGGAGAACGCCGTCCGGCATGCGGAAGAGTCCGGCGTGCCCCGGGCCGCGCAGTCGCTGCGCCGGGAGCTCACCATGCTCATGAGCTGGGGGCCCCGGCCAGTCGCCGTCGGGATCACCCGGGCAAACGAGGCCCTCGACGCCGCTGACGACGACCGGGCTCTGCGTCGGACCGTGCTCGCCCAGCTCGCGGTCCTCACCGCCATGTCGGGGGATCTGGAGGGCGCGCAGATCCATCTCAAGGCGACCGAGGAGATCGTTCACGACCTGCGCGCCCCTCGGGTCGACCCCTTTCATGGCGGGTTCGTCGTGGCCCGGGTGGCACTGCTCGCCGACGAGCTGGCAGTCGCCGAGCGGGAGCTGCGGCGAAGCTGCCGGCAGCTGTCCCGGATGGGGGAACGCGCGTTCCTGGCCAACCGGGCCGCGGCACTCGCCGACGTTCTCGTCCGGCTCGGCAAGGTCGACGACGCGGGCAAGTACGTCACCCGGTGTCGGGACGCCGCCGCCGCCGACCAGCTACCGGCCCAGGCCGGATGGTGCGGGGTCCACGCGAAGCTCTTGGCGCTGCGCGGCCGCGATGCCGAGGCCCTCCGGTTCGCCGACACCGCCGTCGATCTCGCCAGCCGCACCGACGACACCGACGGCCAGGGACACGCGCTGCTGTCCCGCGCCGAGGTGCTCTACCGGGCCGGCTGCAAGGACGACGCCGCCGAGAGCCTGGAAGCTGGCATCACCCGGTATCTGCACCGGGGCAACGTCGCCGCGGCAAACCTCGGCCGCCGGCTGTTCGGCACGCTCGACGGCCCCCCGCCAGGGACGGGAGGCCCCTCGCCGGGAACGGGATAGCGGGGCGGCCCGCGCCCGCACGCTCAGCGCAGCAGTCCGCGCAGCCGCGCCTGTTCCTGCAACCAGTACATCTCCTGCGCCCACAACCGCAGCCGCTCGACGGCGGCGAGCTCGCCGGCCAGAGCCTGCGCCACGGACGGCCGGCTCAGCACCTCAACGCCGAGGGGCGCCCACTGCCAGTCGGCCTCCTCCTCGCAGGCTCGCTGGTAGGCGGCCCGCCGCAGGGCTATCTCGGCAAGGGCGAAATCGACCTGCTCGGAGAGCAGGTCGAGACGCGCAAACAGGTCCGCGTCACGAACCCACGGACGGCCGCTATAAGCGGGCAATGGAACGGGCCGCGCAGACATATTGGGGGAAGGGTACGAGCCCGCGGACACCGGGAACAACACGCATCCCGGAACAGACCCCTGAGCTGCGGTTTATTCTTCCACCCGGCCGGAATCGGCGACCCCCTCGGGGAGAACCCGGTGGACACCCGAGTCGGGTGAGACGACGGTCGGGACGTGAGCAACGGAGGTCCGAGGGTAACGCCTACGGTACGGCGTCCATGGTGCCGATCAGATCCGTAAGCCAGCCTGGGGGTCTTTCGGTGAGTCTCACACCACCCGTCCTGCTGATGGTGCTCGGTTTTCCACTCTTCGTGATGGCGGGGATGCTCATGATGGGCGGGATCGAGAAACGTCTGATCGGCTCCCGCGGGTTGCTCTCCCTGGTCACCGAGGACGGCACCGCCTCGGTGGGCGACTCCGGACCATCCGGTGCACGACCGTCACCCAGCGCACCCGCCACCCTCAGCGCACCCGCGTCATCGGGCGATCGGACGTCACCGCTCATCAGCTGAGCCGTCTCCCAGCCTGCGGGGTGCGGACAGGTGAGGCGGCGGTCAGCGGCGGCGGGATCCCCCGCCGACCCGCAGTCGACCGTCGAGACCGGCCTCCCGCAACAACGCGGCGAACGCCGGCGTGGGTGCCTGGATCTCCAGACGTGAGTGCACCCGGCGGAGCAGCAGATCGGCGCGGAGCAGAGCGGCGAGCCCCGGGATGTCGATCGAGCGCAGGCCCGCGACATCCACCGTGACCGTCCCCCCGCCCCGGCCGAGATGCTCGCCGATCTGCTCACGGAACCGGAGCCGCCCGGCAGTGTCGAGTTCCCCGGCGAGTTCGATGAGCACGTCCTCGCCTGTCCGCTGCACGGACATCCGCAAGGCTCCAGCATCCACCCGCATGACTTCCACCCCCCGATGTCGTCACTGCGTGGGGTCACCCCCCGATCAGTTACGCAGAGTAACATGCCTCGGTTGGCTGGATCCCCGGCGGACGTCAGCCGGCGCGCAGACGCTTGATCAGAGCGTTTGTCGAGCTATCATGCCCCAGCTCCGGTTCCTGCTCGGACCCGAGTTCCGGAATGATCCGACCGGCCAGCACCTTGCCGAGCTCCACGCCCCACTGGTCGAAACTGTTGATCCCCCAGATGACACCCTGGGTGAACACCTTGTGCTCGTACAGTGCGATCAGCTGACCGAGGGTGAATGGAGTCAGCTGCTGGGCGAGCAGGGTGTTCGAGGGTCGATTACCCGGGAAGGTCCGATGTGCAACGAGGCCCGGCGCGACACCCTCGGCGGCCACCTCCGCGGCTGTCCGGCCGAACGCGAGGGCCTCCGTCTGCGCCAGGAAGTTGGCCAGCAGCAGGGCATGCTGGTCCACCCCGGCGCCGTCCGCCGTGCCCACCCCGGGATGGTTCGGCCGGACGAAGCCGATGAAATCAGCCGGGACGATCGTCGTCCCCTGGTGCAGGAGCTGATAGTACGCATGCTGTCCGTTCGTGCCGGGAGTCCCCCAGACGATCGGTCCGGTCGGCGTCGGCACGGGCCGCCCGGTGAGATCGACCGACTTCCCGTTGCTCTCCATGTCCAGCTGCTGGAGATAAGCCGGGAATCGGCCCAGGTAGTGGCTGTAGGGCAGCACCGCGTGCGTCGCGGTACCGAAGAAGTCGCGGTACCACAGGCCGATCAGGCCGAGCAGAACCGGAAGGTTCCGCTCGAACGGAGCCGTCCGGAAGTGCGTGTCCATGGCGGCGAAACCGGCGAGGAACTCCCGGAAGTTCGGCGTCCCGATCGTGATCATCAGCGAGAGGCCGATCGCGGAGTCCACCGAGTACCGGCCGCCCACCCAGTCCCAGAACTCGAACATGTTCTCGGTGTCGATACCGAACTCGGCGACCTTCTCGGCATTCGTGGAGACCGCGACGAAATGCCGGGAAACGGCGTCCTCGCCGAGCAGGCCGGTGAGCCAGGACCGCGCGGCCCGCGCATTGGAGATCGTTTCCAGGGTGGTGAACGTCTTGGACGAGACGATGAACAGGGTGCTGGCCGGATCGAGATCGGCGGTGGCCTCCCAGATGTCGGTGGGGTCGACGTTGGAGACGAACCGGACTTCGATCGACCGGTCGGCATAGTCGCGCAGGGCGTCGTAGGCCATGGCGGGTCCCAGGTCGGAGCCGCCGATGCCGATGTTGACCACCGTCCGGATCCGCTCACCGGTGGCACCCAGCCATTCTCCCGACCGCACCCGGTCGGCGAATCGGGACATCGCGTCGAGCACCCGATGCACGTCGGGGACGACGTCGGCGCCATCCACCTCGATCCGGGTGCCGGCCGGGGCGCGCAACGCCACGTGCAACACCGGTCGGTTCTCGGTGACGTTGATCCTCTCGCCCTGGAACATCGCCTCGATCCGGTCCGCCAGCCCGGCGCGCCGGGCCAGCGCGGTCAGCAACTCGACGGTGCGCGCGGTCAGCCGGTTCTTGGAGTAGTCAAGATAGAGTCCGTCCGATTCGACGGCGAACGTCTCGCCACGCCGGGGATCGGCGGCGAACAGATCCCGCAGGGACACCTCGGAGATCTCGCGCAGATGCGTGGTGAGCGCCGCCCATTCCTCGGTCGCGGTGATGTCCAGCGGAGCCACCGGGGCAGCGGGCTCGGTTGTCGACATGACGTGGGATGCCCTTCCTCGCAGGTTCAACATGTGCCGCAGTGCCCATCATCCGCACTGCGGCGACGGCGGCGCTCGCCAGCCCCGTCGGCCTGCCCGTGTCGCCGATCCGGCACGCCGGACCGGCCGGCCGGGGGTAGGGAATGGGGGGTCAGGGCCGTAGGATCACCAGGAACCCGACGAAGGGCGTCATTGCAGGCCAGGATGGTTCTCGGCGCACGGGTGGCGGTACAGCGGATGCCCGGCGTGGTAGCGGACGGATCTGGACCTTGTTGATAGATAAATCTCGGGTGGAGGCGGCGCTTCCCGGTTACTCCGTCGAGGGCGACCCGGGCCGGGGTGGCTACGGGCTCGTGCTGGCCGGCCAGCACCGGCTCATCGGCCGCAAGGTCGCGATCAAGATCCTGCTGGACACCTCCGACGACCCCGATCTGCGTGCCCGCTTCCTGTCCGAGGCTCGGGTGCTGGCTGAACTGGACCATCCGCACATCGTGCGTATCCACGACTACGTGGAGCACGAGGGCACCTGCCTGCTCGTCATGGAGCTGCTCTCCGGCGGCACGCTCAAACAGCGGATGAGCTCGGGACCGGTCTCCGCCGAGACCACCTGCTCGATCGGGCTCGCGGCCGCGGCCGCCCTCGCCACAGCGCACGGCCACGGAGTGCTGCACCGGGACATCAAGCCGGACAACATCATGTTCGTCGGCGACGGGCTGCTGAAGGTGACCGACTTCGGCATCGCCAAGATTTTCGACCGAGTGGAGACCACCGCCAGCGCGATCCTGGGAACGCCGCGTTACATGGCTCCCGAGCAGATCATAGGGACGCGTCTCTTCCCGTCCACCGATCTTTACGCCCTCGCGGGTGTGCTCTACGAGATGATCGCCAACCGACCGCTGTTCGGCCGTCAGATGGCGGTGCAGCCGCTGACCCACCACCATCTGACAAGCATGCCGGAACCGCTCACCATGGTTCCGCCACCCGTCTCCGCGGTGATCCTGCGGGCGCTGGCGAAGGATCCGGGCACCCGCTTCGCCGACGCCGCCGACTTCGCCCTGGAACTCGCCCGAGCGAGCAGCCGCGCGTTCGGCCGTAAACATTCACCTGCTTTAGCGATCTTGCTGTGGGTGACGGTTCACGGGCATGGCTGTGGGCCGCGCCGGGCGGGGTGGTTGGGGTCGGCT
>NZ_CDWRCL010000092.1:0-14829 GCF_977927575.1 Frankia sp. CcCS3 | reverse complement strand
CCGACGGTCCCGACGCTCGCGGGCAGCTCGTCGGGATCGAGGGGGCAGCCGGGAGCGACCCGCACCCCGAACCGGCCCGGCGCCCACCGCTCGGCGTCCCGCAGCGCGTCACGTGCCGGTCCGGCCAGCAACCCGAGGTCCAGCACCCCGAGCCCTCCGGCCCGCTGCACCGCGGCGACCAGGGGCGCGGACGGTTCAGCGAACGGCGTGATCACCACGACCAGCTCGCGGGCGTCGAGCGGATCGCGGTCGGCGGGATTGGCCGGCGAGGCCACGGGTGACGCGCTGGGTGCAGTGGTCATCGGCTGGTCCTCCCGACCGGTCCCCGCCTGGGGCAGGGCGCTGAGGGGGCAGAGGCTGCGGGGGCTGTGCTGGTCCGCATGGGCGGGCAATCGCTGGTCCGGATAGGCGGGTAATCGCTGGTCCGCGTGAGCGGGTATCTCAAGGGCAGGCGGACAGCCGGCAGACCCGGGGCCGACGGCGCGTCCGCTGCCGCCCGATCGCCGCGGCGGCACATCGAGGCCATAGAACTCACCCACCGAACCAGCATGATCGACTTGTTCCGGACGACAGGACCGCCCGCATCATCCAGACCTCCTGGTCAGTGCCGCCGGGACGGCAGACATCCGGGAAGCCGCATCCGCCCTGAGTATGCGAAAAGCGAACCAACCCCCAACAGGCTGTCGCGGAACTGGTGTCCCCCGGTCCCACGGCGGCCGCATCCGGTTAGCCGACACGGGATTGCCAACGTGCGCGGAATACTAGCCGGCCCGGTTGGGATCATTGCGTGGTGCCGGACCACAGCGTTGATCGTGGGCCCGTCGGACCACTGGCGCGGTCGCCGTGACCAGGTCCGGACGGCATCCGGTCGCCCGCTCGCCCACCGCCGGACATCGATGAGGATGTCGCGGATCGGGATTACACAGAGCCTGCAGGGGTGTGCACCGGGCGACGTCATCAATCGCCGCGGCCATCGATGGAGGTTACGAATGAGTATCACGCAGGTCGCTATCCCGGTCGCCGGTCGCAGCGATTTCTCTTCGGTATCGATCACCCAATGCGGCGATGAACAGATGTGGCTACTTCCCGGCAACACACGTCCGCATGCGCAGGGCCTGGAGAAATCGGATGCGAGGACGACGCCCCGGGAGGTATGGAACTACGGGCGGGCACCGTCCTGAAAATCGATCGTGGTCGCCGCCGGCCGGGTCAGGCGCTGACGGGCGGGGACTGACTCCTTCAGACCCCATGCGGACCAGAAGGGACATCGGCCAACCTAGTCACAGCGCGCCATCGATCGCAAGCTTATCCGATCAACTTTCCGGCAACGACCTCAATAGGGATGCCAATGGCAACATTTCAGCTACAATAAGCGACAGTCGTCGCGGAGCGCGCAGGACATGACCGTCGGGACCGGTCAGGCGAGGCCAGATCGATTACCACGGACCGGCTTTGTTACTCGAGTGGGATCATCGACACGCGACCGTCGGCACCGGGAACGGACACGCAGCGTGTCCGTTCCCGCCACTGTTCGATCATCGGGACCGGCCTCTCGCCTCATCCCTTCGCGCCGAAATGCCGGCGGCCCCGACGGAGAGGTCGATCATGATTGCCGCCATCGGAGGATCAGGTGCCGGCGACCGCGCCCCGCGCGGTCGCGCACCGGGGTTCGCGGCTCGGATCGAGGTCGTAGATCATCGGCACCGCCGCGGATCCCGCGGATCCCGCGGATCGAACATCCACGGCAGCAGCCTCATGACCTCATGACGTCACAGTTTCAGGGCCGCGGGTTGCCGGGGGCCGCGAACGCGCTCGTCTCCCGCTGCCACGCGATCGCCAGCTGGGTCCGGTTCGTGCACCCCGTCGCCACGAGCGCATGGGTGAGATGGTGCTTTACCGTGTCGATGCTGATGCACAACGCCTCGGCGACCTGGCGGTTGGAACGGCCTTCGGCGACGAGACGGACGACGTCGCGCTCGCGCGCCGACAGCTTGCCCGCGACCGACGGACCCGGGTCCGCCCGGATGTAGAACCGCAGAAGGTTACCGAGGTGCCGACCGAGAACCGCCCCGACGGCGCGGTCCCGCGGTCCGAACGCCCCCGGCCGAGAATCCAACAGGGACACCACGGCGCCCACGTTCGACGGACCGAACAGGCGGATGAGCAGCTTCGCGTGGATGCCGTGTGCCCGCAGAAACCGCTCCAGGCGCATCCGCACCTCCGGGCGTTCCGGGATGCCGAGATCGTCAAGGGTGGCGAGCCCTCGCTCGCGGACCGAACGCAGGCTGTCCGGATTGCTGAGGGCCTCCAGCTCCCGGTAACGCTCCAGGTAGGGGCCTGCGAGTCGAAGCGCCAGCCCGCGACCGGTGGGCCGGGCGTCCTGGAAGGCGGTCTCGAGCGAGGAGCCCAGGAAGAAGGCGGAATGCCGGTAACCGAGATGCCGGGCCATGCCGTCCAGGGCGAGCTCGCGGAAGGATGCCAGCGACGACGCCCGCTCGCAGTCCTCCACCACGCGCAGGATGCCGCGCAACTCGGCCGCGCCGAGAGCCAGGTCCCGCGGCATCGGCGCGGCACGCGCCACCGGAGCGGACCGGACGGGCGGGCCGCCAGCCGGGACCGCACGGCCGCTGCCGCTCGGCACCTCGCCGCGGCCCATCGGCGAGCCGCCCATCGGCACACCGCTCCCCGGTGGGCCGGAGCGCTGGTGAAGCGGTCGCCCCGCACCGGCGCCGGTGGCGGCGGAATGCCGGGTGGTCGGCGAGCGGTGCGGCGGGGTCAGCGGTGCGGGTGAGCTCGCGGAGACACGCCTCGCGACCCGGCCCGCCGCAGCGGCCTCGGCGGATGTGTCGACGGTCACGCCAATTCGTGGCCGATGTAGTGCGTCCTCACCGATAACATCATGCGGGCGGGAAACTCGGTCGGTCACACGTGCCTCCGGGGGGGGTCAGAACTCAGAACCGGCGCCAGGCCTCGTCCGCTAGGGACGAGGTCGCCAGGTTGATTTCCGGCGAAGTTGGACAGGTGCGGCAAGCGTAGGGCCCATCTCCCTCGCTACGCCAGCGGTCACCCACACCCCCTGATCACACTCACCCCGTACCTTCGGCGCAGCCGGGGAAAACGCGACCTTAACGCACGTAAACGTTTGGGATGACGCCGTCCGGCAGCCCCCGGCAGTGGCTCGAGGTGATTTTTCCCTCCCACTGGCACCACCCGTCGGGGCTACCTCACAAGTACGAGATTGGCTCCCCCGGCTTCGATCGCGGTCGCGAAAGAAGCCAGAAAACGTCCTCCGGCACGGGTGAGCCTCGGATCCCGACCAACATCGACAGCATGAACATTGGTCACGCAGGGTATCCACAACGGCAGCGCACAGTTTCGCCAGCGGCCCGCGGCCTGCCCCGGAGGGGTGGAGTTCCCCGCTCCCTGCACGGACCACCCATCCCATGGTGCCGCTCCACGACGACGACACATCGAGCGCGGACACCATCGAGCGCGGCCGGGGTCCGCGATGTGGCCATGCGCCGATCATCGACCGGCCGAAGCCCCCGGTCGAAGCCACGGCGGGAGACCAAAGCCACAGCAGGAAAGAGGTAGAGGTACGAAGGCGATGACCTTGGGGCGGTCGGTCTTCCTGGTCGTGATGGGTGCCATCCTGCGCTACGCGCTCACCTGGCGCACCACCGGAGTGGATCTCCAGATTCTGGGCCTGATCCTGATCATCATGGGGATCGTGACATCGATGATCTGCCTGCTCCATGCCTTCCTGCCGGCACCGGCACGGGCCACCGCGCGTACCCGCGGACCGGGGCGGACACCGATCGGGCCTGGTCCCGGCCCGATCGGGCGGCACCTCGAACGAACGGCGGCGCTCGGCACATACCGGTACGGCCCACCGCAGCCCGGGTCCGACACGATCCAGACGGATGCCGGCCACCTCGATGCCGGCTACACGGGTCCCGGGTATGACTATTTACAATAGACGCAATTCGCGCGCACGATGTACAGCATCGCGACGCCGTGGCACGTCGAGCTTGCGGTAGATGCTCTTCAGGTGCGTCTTCACCGTGTTCACGGAGACGAAGAGCTCGGCGGCGATCTCGGCGGTCGTCAACATCGTCGGCAGATAGCTGAGGACCGCGAGTTCCCGGTCGCTGAGCCGGTCACCCGCCCCGGGTCCCCGCCCGTCCATGGAACCGGGTGAGCGCTCGCGCGCCCCTGGCTGCCCTAGAGAGATCGGACTCGTTCCCACCCCAAGGCCGTGGCCCGCCGGACCGGAGCGAGGGCCGCGCGGGACGTTGGCCCCCTGACGGTCACAGTTAGGCGGCGCCGAGCGCGCCGCGGGGGTCATAAGGGCCGGACGTGCCTTTCGCCCACTCATGACGGGTTGACGTGGGGTGGCCGGCCACGCGGGAGCGGGCACCGCCACCTCTCCGCTCGGCATCCCCCCGCTCGGCGCCCCCAGGCCGGCCACCCCCACAGGCGGCGCCCCCACGGGCGGCACCCCCGCCCCGGAGACGGCCATGACCGGTCCGCCGTCGGTCGGCGTCCGCGGATTCACCGCGGCGGCGGACGCCATCGTGGCCAGGGCCCGCAGAGTCGACACGAAGAACGGATGTGCGGCGGAGAGACCGGGATGGGCATCCAAGATCGCCAATGGTTCGCCACCGAATTCGAGGAACGGGCCAGCGAGTCCCTCGTCCTCGGCGAGCGCGAGGGCACGCGCCAGCAGGTCGGTGGCACGCCCGTGGTCGTCACGCCGCGCGGCCGCCACCGCTGCCACCACACATGCCGACACCACCGAACCGCCTCCGCCGCCATCCGCCCGCAGCAGAGCCGCCACCGCGTGCTCCGCTCCCTCTAGATCAGCGCACGCGAGGTTCGCCCGGGCCGCCGCGAGCGCGAGAGCATGGTCCGGCCGGCGGGTGTCGGCCAGCTGTCCCAGCAGCTGCCGGGCAGCCTGGGCGTTCCCGACGGCGATCAGCAGGTCGGTCTCGGCGGCGCGCCACAGCGACAGGCACAGCGGCGGTCCGGCCGGCCGTCCTCGCGACGCCAGGAGACGGCGGGCAGCCCGCACATCGTCCGCCTCCCCACGCCGGCATCGCGCCCTCGCCTCCAGCACGACGATCAGATCGAGCAGGTATGGAGGATGCGCCGGGGTGAAGGCCATCCGCGCGAGGTCGAGATGGTGCGTGACGCGCACGTCGTCGACCCGGGCGGCCGCCACCATCGCATGGGCGAGATGCGCCTCGACCAGGCCGGCCGGCATGTCGGTCAGACCATCCGAGGATGCGGGGACGGCCGTGGGATCGACCGGGCTGGCAGTGATCACAGCGGCGGTGGCGACCGCCACTGCCGCGCTGGACTCGGCCTGCCGCAATCGACCTCGCAGCACGTAGGCGAGAGCCATCGCCCCGGACGCCGATGCCTCGACCGTCCGCAGACCGCCATCCCGGGCCGCCGCCATCGCCTCCCGCAACGCCTCCAGCGCCAGGTCGGGACGGCCGAGCCAAAGCTCCGCCTGCCCGCGCGCACACCAAGCCACAGCCGCCACGATCCCGTCGGGACCACCCACGCCCCCGCCACCGCTGGTCGATCGCGCGACGATCCCGGCCGGGCGGTCCGGCTGGGCCCCACCGACGACGGAGCCGGGGCGGGCCGCGCCTTCCCCAATGTGATCATGTCGAACACCGGACGGCTCCAGTCCGGGACCTTCGGCGCCCCCGATGGCCCCGATGGGACCGGCAGGACCAGCAGGGCCGGCAGGACCAGCGGGCAGGAACCGGGGATCTCCCGGCGGCCGCACGCCGACGGGCGGTCGTGGCCGGACCTTCCCCGCGGCCTCCGCCCGCCCCGTCACGCCGGCAACCGCCGGATCAACCGGCTGTGGCACGGCGCCCGGCCTGCCCGGGGACCGTAGCAACCGGCGGGTGATACTCAGCATCTCCTCGCACGCCCCGGCGAGCTCCGCCCGGCGCAGGTCGACAAGATCGGCTCGGACCACGAGCGCGCGACGACGGGACACGACCGCCGCGGCGATGCTCCCCCGGGCCACCTGCAGGCATCTGGTGGCCGCCCCCACCTGTCCCTGGCCCAGCCGGCCCACGGCGGCGACCAGTGCGCACTCCGGCGACCACAAGGCCGGGGAGTCCGGCATCGCCGTCATGATCGAGCTGAACCCCGCGGCGCCGCCGTGCAGGGCGTCCACCATCTCGGGCCCATCGACGAGCAGGCAGGCCGCGTACCACCAGTCCCCGGCATGCGCGGCGTGATGTACCGCATCCGTCGTCCGACGGTGCGCGGCGAACCAGATCGCGGCTCGCAAGTGGAGCTCATCGGTGTCCTCGTCGCCGTCCGCGGCCAACGCGGAACGCAGCACCGCGGCAAGCAGCCGGTGAAAGCGGAACCATCCGCCGTCGTGGTCGAGCTCAACCACGAAGCCGTCGGCGCGCGCGAGTGCCGCCAGAACTTCCTTCCCGCTCACCCGCGCACCTACCGTGGGTGCCGGCGTGTCCCCGGGGCCGCACTCGCCGGGCGGGCCCATCGCCATGCTCGCGGCGTCGGCGTCGGCGTCCGGCGGCGGCGCGGCACGCGAGCCGGTATCCGCCGCCAGGACGCCCGCATCCATCCGCTCGGCCGCGACGGCGTCCGCCAGCGGCCCGGTCATGCGCTCCAGGACACTGGTCCGCAGGAGGAAGCGGCGTACCCGCGGCGGCTTACCGGCTATCACCTCGGCCTGCAGGAAATCGGCGATCGCGGGATGGCCGGCCACGGCGCCGGACAAACCAGCCGTGTCACCGAGGCCACCGGACGGGGATGCGACGGCCGCTTCCCACCGCCCATCCGCCCCCGGCAGTGGTCGTCGCTCCCGTGCGGCGAGCGCCCCGGCCGCCAGCCGCAGCCCGGCCGCCCAGCCCTCGGTGACGTGCACGAGACCGCTCACCGTCGCGGGCGACGCCGTGATCTCCTGCCGGCCCAGGAGGGCGGCGGCCTCCGCCCGGGTGAAGGCGAGATCCGTCGGGCCGATCTCGGTGACCCACCCGGCAGCCCGCAGCCGGTGCAGCGCCACGGGCACCGTCCGGCCCACCAGAATAAT
Organism: Frankia sp. CcCS3; assembly: GCF_977927575.1. NCBI lineage: Bacteria > Bacillati > Actinomycetota > Actinomycetes > Frankiales > Frankiaceae > Frankia > Frankia sp. CcCS3. Next base: position 7,736 of record NZ_CDWRCL010000092.1, on the reverse strand, counting down.
CCGGGCCCGGTCCGCGGCCGCGTCGATCAGCAGTTCGAGGCCGTCGAGGTCCGAACGCCGGGTGATCAGATGCACGTCGTCGAGGATCAGTATGAAGGACGCCGGGAGGTCGGCGAGGATGTTGGCGAGCCATCGGTAACGCCGATCACAAAGATCGTCGGCCGCGGGACCGTACCGGCTCCCAAGGCCCTCACCGGCCGGGAGCAGACCGTGTCGTCCCAGCCCGTGCAGCAGCTGCGGCCACAGTGGGAGGCCCGGCTCCCCGCCACGCGGGCCGGGGACGACCGCCGGATCGACCCGCACCCACACGATCGGCGTCTCCCCCCGCCGGCCCGCGGCCCAGGCCGCGACCAGCACCGTCTTGCCCGAGCCGGCCGGGGCCCGCACCACCGTGAGGGGCAGGGCGGTAGCGGCGTCGAGTGCGTCGAGCAGCCGTGGTCGATCGACATGACCCGGCGGGGTCGGCGGGGGGACGAACCGGTTCAGGAGCAGCGGCAGGCTTTCGGGACCGTCCGCGGGATCCTCCTCCCCGGGACGGAGAGCGGCATCCTCCGGACGGAGGGGCCGCCGACCCTCAAAGACGGCGGGACGGGTCCGGACGGAACCGGACATCGGTGACTGTTCGTCGAGCATCCGCACCACCCCCAGCGACAAGCTCGCGCTAGGTAGTGGTACGCCTACTCGGGCGACCGGGCAACCGGGCAACCGATCCGCACCGCCCGCCGTCGAGGGACACCCCGCCCGGGACCCGGCCCTCAGGCCGCGCAGTCCGAGCAGACGACGTGACGGACGTCCGCGAGCTGGCTGCGGTGCTGCACCAGGAAGCATCGGGTGCAGGTGAACTCGTCGGCCTGCCGGGGAAGTACCCGCAGCGACAGTTCCTCGTCGCGTACCTCCGCATCCGGAAGGTCCAGCTCGGCCTCGAGGGCGTCCATGTCGTCCCCCAGGTCCGCTGCCGCACCGGCGTGCTGCGCCTTGAGCGTCTCCAGGCTCTGTTCCTGGAGCTCGTCCTCCTCGACATCCGTGCTTCGCCGAGCGTCGAAGTCACGAGCCATGCGTCTCCTTCCTTTCCCTGCCATCGTTCACCCAATGGGTATGCCAACCCATCGGTCTTGGGTTTGGCCGAGCGTGAGGAGCCATGGAACACGGCACCTCAGGACATCGGCTGGTTACAGTACGCAGTGACCCCAAGGATTGAGGTGACGCGATGCCCTGTGTCCGCATTTCCGGGTGCCTCCACCACATCCAAGGGTCCCGGCCGGAACGCGGATCTCCAGAGCCGAGCGAACGATACGGGGCGGAACCGCGTCAGGCCAGGCAGCACCAGGCTGGCGCGGTGTCACTCCCGCCACAGCCATGATCAAACATCACGACTCCGGTGGACCGCCCGCATCTCGATCGATGCGGCACCGTACACCACCTGGACGCCGCGCCGTCATCGGATGGTCGGAAAGGGCCACGCAAGCCTGGGGGCCGACCCGCCGGATCTAGAGATACAGACCTGTCAGGCCATCGTCCAACCGCTCCGCCGCGACGGCGTGCACGTCCCGCTCCCGCAACAGAACGTAGGTGGTCGAGTGCAGCTCCACCTCGGCCCGGTCCTCGGGGTCGAACAACACCCGATCGCCAACCTGGATGGTCCGCACGGCCGTCCCCACCGCGACGACGTCCGCCCAGGACAGGCGCTTCCCCATATGCGCGGTCGGGGGGATGACGATGCCCGCCTTCGACCGCCGGTCCACGGAATCCTCACGCGGCTCGACCAGCACGCGGTCGTGCAGGAGCCTGATTGGCAGCGCGCCGGACTGCATGACACCCGATTGCGTGCCCACCCCAGCCGCGCCGACCCCGTTGACACCGCCGGACACAACGTTCACAGGGTCGGACACTACCCGCCTTCCAATCACCGGTGACACCCCAGGCGGCATTTCACGACCGCCCGATCGACCGACCACGTCCGCCGGCCGGGACTTCCCACGCCTCCCGGCCGGCATCCACACACCCCACACCTCCCCACCGGAGGGCCCGCCCGGCCGTCCTGATTCCCCGCCAACGTTCCGCCGGGGAATGCCCTCGGGTGACGGGACGCGACGGAGAACGCGATACCCCCACTTCGCCTTATCGGAGCAGAGCCAGCCGAACCTCCCCGGATGGGGAATGGTCTCCCAACGCGGTATAAGCTGCCGCCCATCGCCGCCCGGGCTGGCGCTGACGGGGGGCGAGCCGGTCACCCCTCGATCGTCCGTTGGCGCCCAGGTAACCGTCGGCACGTAACGAACCTCAGGGATGGGGCACGATCATGGCATTGCGCATCAGCGTCGACCTCGATGGGCTACGCTGGGCCGATCTGTTCCGCTTCGTCGATCTCGCCCGCAGCGGCGGCATCAGCGCGGAGGACCAGGTTGACGTCATCACCTACGGCAGTGACCCGATGTCGGTCAGCCTGTCGGCCCGCATCTACCCGGTCTCCGAGGGGTTCCTCTCCACGGAGCAGTCGGACGCATCCGGCGACAGCATGCGCGGCGCCCCGCTCTCGGTCAGCCCCGGGTCCGGCAGCCCCAACGGCTCGGGGTTCGCCTACGACGGTTCCAGCGACCGCACAGCCTCGGCCAACGGTGCCCACTACCCGGCGTTCGACAACGCCGCGGACCGTGCGGTCCCGCAGAGCAGCAACGGCCTGCCGTCCTCCTACAGACCCGGGTACGACGGACCCGCCGAGCGGGGCCTCCAGGCGGCGGGGGGTGGGCACTACCCCGCGTTCGACGGCCAGCCCGACCGCATGCCGCCGGGTGCCGGCGGGCAGTTCGCGGGTTTCGAGCCGTTTGACCGGTCCGCGCCAGGCAAGGAGCCCGGAGGTGCCTCCGGGCAGGTCGAAAGTCCCTACATCGAGGAGTTCGCCAGGCTTCAAGAGGGTCTGATGCGGCAGGTCCGCCGCACGGACGAGGTCCGGCCGGACCGGTCCTGATCTGCGATTAGCGCCTCCACGCGGCCACGCCGTCCGGACTCCGGCTCGGACTCCGGCTCGGCATGACCATGCGGCCCGGCCCGGCGAACCCGCTTCCCATCCTCACCGCACGTAAGGGAGAGGGAACCATCAGCGGCATCTGGCACCGCGGGTCAGAAGCGGAACGTGAGTCAGCAGTGACGGTGAACCCGAACGGGCTACACCCTTCGTGCCCGCTGGCCCGCTATGGTGCATGCTGCCGGTGATGGAGGATTCGCGCCTTGCTGACGTCGAGCAGTATCACGGGCGACTGCGCTCGGAGCTCGACGTCATCGCCCGTGGGCCGGTCCTGGTCGGCCCGAAGATCGTCGAGCATATTCACTCGCTGATCACCCTCATCGACCTTCATCAGCCGAATGAGTTCGACCTCTGTCTGAGCTGCGACCGTCTCTGGCCCTGCGCGTCGATCATCGCGATCACCGGCATGTCACCGGGCGCCGCACCGGACAGCCGGGCGGTCGACGAGGAGGATGAGCAGGCCGCGGGCATCGGGCGAGCGGTCGCCGGACGGGCATCCGGCCGATCGGGTCCGGTCGCGTCTCCCGACGCGGAACGCCCCGGCGCGGAACACCCCGGCCCGGATCCCCGGCCGGTGGCCCCCGAGGGGCGGGGAGCCCGTCCCGGGCCACCCCACCGCGAGCACCCCGCCACCGGCGACGAGGCCAGGATGTTCCCTCCGGCGCGCCCCGCGGCCAGGCCGCCCGCGCCACCGCCACCGCAGTCACCGGTCAGGCCGCCTGCCCCAGTTCCTGGACAGTTCCCCGAGCCGATGCCCGGGGCAGCTGCCCACCTGTCCATGGGGTCCCCGGCGGACTCCGACCACCCGCCGTCCGGGGGACACTCCGACCGTTCGGGCTACCCGCCCCCGGACGCCCACCCCGCCCAGCGGGGTGCTCCGCAGCCAACCGGTGCCCGGCCACGACTGCCCGGCGGGCGGCAACATGCTCCCAACGGATACTCCTCGGACCGGTATCCGACGGGCGGGTACCCCACGGACCGGGACCGGGACCGGTCCACCGCGGACAGCTACCCGCCGGCCGTAAACCCGTCGGTGGCCCGGGGCGATGTCGTCGTGCCGTCGTCCCGGCCCGCTCCCTCGATCTCCGGTCCGGTCGAGATGGCCACGGCCAGGGTCGAGACGCCGCGCCCGATGACCGGAACCGGGCCGGGCGGCCCGTCAGACCCCGGTCACGCGGTGCCGGGGCCCGGACGCCACCAGGGCCGGCCATCACCCCAGCCGGGGCCGACGCCGCCGGAATCCATCCGGTCGGGATCTATGCAGCCGGGATCTATGCATCGCGGGCAGCCCGACCGCGGGCAGCCGGGCCCGGCCGAGTCCCCGGGACGCCCCGCGGGGAACAGGGCGAGAGCCTGGGTAGACCGTCCCCGAGCACCGGAGCGACGCGTGGAACCGGGTGGGCAACCGACGAGGGACCGGCCCGGCCCACGGCCCATCGGCCGTCCCGACCATCCCGGGCCGACCTCCGATCGGAACCCGACCCCGCCCGACGGGCGCGCCCCGGACGGAACCGGTGGTGTACCGCACGGCTCCGGTCGCCGGTACGCGCAACCCGGGATCGACCCGCCGAACTCGTCGCACCCCGGTCGGGCTGCCATGCCGCGAACGGCCGCACGAGCGGATGCGGATGCGGACATGGTGCCGCCTCCCCGCGGCAACCTATCGGCGGCGGCGGCCCGCATCGACCAGACCGCGGTCGACGAGGTCACGCGGGCCTGGATGGCTCGCCGCGAGTCGGTGCTGGACGGCATCGACGTCATCTGACGCCATCCCCCGACGCGGTCACCCGCTCGGCCGTCCCAGCGGGGGAGGCCGACCCGCCCCGGCGCGGCTCCCCGGCCCGACGCCCGGCCGGGGAAACGCCGACGCCGTCCTCGGCGCGTCGCGTCGCCCGGACGTCCCGGTCGCGGTATCCAGATGCGTCGCGTGGCCGTTGCCTGGCTCGACGACCACAGAGGGTCAGGTTTGGGGGGGCGGTCATGGTGGCAGTAACGCGACGCGGCAGACCCCCGCACCGGGATGATGACCGTGCCTGACGACCCCACGGAAGGTGAGGCGTGGCCGAAGCTCTCAGCGCACGCTTCGACCTGCCCGCCGATCCCCGTGCCGCCAGCCGAGCCCGCCGGCTGGTCACCGAGCTGCTCGCCGCTTGGGGCCGCCCGGAGACCGTCGAGGTCGCGCAGCTGCTCGTCAGTGAGGTCGTGACGAACGCGGTGCGCTTCGTCGGTGCCCGCGCCGCCCTGTGCCTCACGCTGTCCCTGCGCGACGACCGGATCCGCATCGCGGTCGACGACGGAAGCTCGCTGTGGCCGGTGCTGAAACCCGCCCACGATGACGACGAGTCGGGCCGGGGCATGCATCTGGTCGCCACGCTGGCGATGCAGTGGGGTGTCGTCGAGATGCCGGACACCCGGGGGTCAGGCAAGCAGGTCTGGTTCGACCTGCCACGCCAACAGGATCCGATCGAGGCGGTCTGCGGCTCCTGACCAGGGCCGCCGACCGATTCCTCCCGAAGCGTCGTCGCGCGACTTCCGGTGGCTAGGTTAGCAATAAGGATGCTTCAGCTGCTGTTCAGCCAAGCCGCATACCGTCGAGCCGCGTACCGTGACGTACGTCTCCTCTGCATCACGACCGTGATCGCACCTGTCGATCCTACGGGGGTAGTCATCGAGACTCCGGTCCTGCTCGGCGCCGAGAGCGCCGCGCCCGCGCCCCCGCTTCCACCACCGGCGGTGTTGACCCGGCAGCTACTACGACGCTCTGGTGCCCACCCGGGCGGCAACTCCGACGACGTGGCTGCAACGGCACCGAACTCTGCAACGGCACCGAGGGGCGAGCTCGTCGCCTCCCCGGCCGGTGACGCCCACGTCTTCGCCGAGCCGCTCGCGCTCCGTCTCGGGCCGGTCCGATCGGCCCGGTCCCGGCGACGCAACGTCCTGCTCGCCGGCATGCTCGCCGTTCCCCTCACCATCCTGGCCGTGCGCTTCCGCGGCGACATGGCCTCACGGCTGGCCGGCGTTCCCGCGCCCCGCTGGCACTGGCTCGTCATCTGCGCGCTCTCCTCGGTCCTGTTCTACTTCGCCAACGGCCTGTCCACGCGGGCGGCCAGCGGCCTGCGGCTCGAGCTACGCACCGCGACCGGCCTGCAGGTCGCGGCGGCGGCGGCGAACCGGATCGTGCCCGCGGGTCTCGGGGCCATCGCGGTCCATCTGCGTTTCCTGGAACGGCGCGGGATGACGCGTTCCGCGGCCTTGGCGGCCATCACGTCAATCAAGGTGGCCGGCGGGGTGGCGCACCTCGGGGGCATCGTCCTGGTCGCCGGCACCCTCAGCGCCTCGGGCATCGGCGCGGCCCTGACTAACCCGCTGCGGTCCACTGTCCAGGGGCTCGGGCCGGGGCCGTTCGTGCTCAGCTGTGGGGCGGTCTGCGCGCTCGTGACGGGCACCGTGGCCCATCCGCGGATCCGGTCGAAGGCCCGGCCGGCAGTGCGGGCCTTCGACACTCATCTGAAGATCCTCGCCCGTTCCCCGTGCCGGACTCTGGTGCTGCTGCTGTCCCAAATAGGGACACGCTTCTTCCAGATCCTCGCGCTCGCCTGCACGGTCTGGGCATTCGGCACCAGCATGACGTTGATGTCCGTTGCCGCGGTCTACCTCATCGGCTCGATGGTAGCCGGCGCGGCGCCGACAGCCGGCGGCATCGGCGCGATCGAACCGGCACTCGCCTTCGGGCTCGCGGCCGCGGGTGGTACGGCGGCGTCCATGTTCACCGCGGTCCTCGTCTACCGCCTGATCAGCTTCTGGCTGCCGGTGCTGCCGGGGATCCTCATGCTGGCCTGGCTGCGCCGCACCGGCGACCTGTAGGCGGGGGGCAGGGGGTCGGCGCGACCGCGGCCCGGGAGCGGCCCAGACGGGCGGGGTGGCCGCTCACCCGCGCCGGGACGACCGGCGGCGACGGCGACGGCGGATCCCACCCACCAGGAGCAGCACACCTCCACCGACGAGAACGACCCGCTCCCAGCGCACCACCCGAACCACAGTGGCGCCGCCGGAGGGTCCGGGCACCGCCCTGCCGTCCAGGGCACCCCCGGTCAGCGTGCCCGCATCCCCCCGCCGGGCCAGGCCATCGGCTCCGACGCCGGCTCCCAGTTCGGGAAGCGCGGGCCCCGGGCCGATCCCGAGGACCGGACCGTACCTGTGGCGCAGTTCGGCGGTCTTCGCCCGCAACTGCACCTGGGCCCGCTCGGCGACGCGGCGCGGGCTGACGATCTCCGCGATGGAATCGATCGTCTCCGCCAGTTCGGCGCGGGTCTCTTCGATCTGTTGCTGGATCACGGCCGGGTCCTGCGGCACCGATGTCGCCCTCTCGTCCGTTGCGAATGGCGGACGCGCTCCCGCGACTGGCGTCGATCGGCGTCGATGGACGCCACGGACATCTCCGTCGGGTGCGACCGGCCTGCAACGATCGTGCCAGACACATCACCGCCCGGCGAGACCAAACGGCCAGTGGCGCGACACGTCACGCGGGCGCACCGACGCACGACGTCTCGCCCCGTCCGATCCCGGTCTCCGTACCGCGCAGATGGCGCCGCGGGCGGAAGCGACCGCCCACCGAAATCCGTCCGGCGGGACATTACGCTGAACGCTGTGCTCGAGGGCCAGCGGTGGTCTGGCCCGGGTGGGCATCGCCCGGGCGACTCCCGCCGCTAGGGTC
>NZ_CDWRCL010000091.1:0-14833 GCF_977927575.1 Frankia sp. CcCS3 | reverse complement strand
GGGCGACACGGGCCAACCGCTCGGGATCCGACCAGTCGGTGTCACCCGGTGCCACCCTCCCGGGCGCGGGACCGGGATCCGCCCCCCGGGCATCCGGCGGAGTCGTCGAGCTCATGTCCCACTCCCTGAAGACGGCACCGGATGCGGCTTCTTCCTCCTGCGCGACACGGTCTCCTGCGCGACACGGTTCACGTCACGGTCAGGAGCGTCCCCACGGGGGCCTCCCATGCTCATGCCGACCACCCGGGCAATCTCAGATCCAGCGCGGCACCGAACTGCTCGGGACCGGGCGTGCCCCGTCCGGCGAGATCGGCGAAGGTCCACGCCAACCTCAGGACGCGGTCGAGACCGCGCGCGGTGAGCAGGCCTCTTTCGAATGCCCGCTCGGCCACGGCCGTCGCCCTCGCCGGCAGCGGCCACAGTCGGCGCATCGCCGGCCCCGGCACCTCCGCGTTGAGCCGCCACGGCGTTCCGGCCAGCCGGACCCGGGTCGCCTCCTGGGCCGCGGCGACCCGCGCCGCGACGACCGCGGACGAATCACCCTGGCCACGGTCCGCCCGTAGCTCCGCCCGGCTGGGATCGCTCAACGCCACCTGGATGTCGATCCGATCCAGGAGCGGCCCGGACAAACGGGCCAGATAGCGCCGACGGACCAGGCTCGGGCACTCGCAGCCCACCGCGCGTGGGCCACGGGCCTTCGAACACGGGCAGGGATTCGCGGCCAGAACCAGCTGGAAGCGGGCGGGAAACCGTGTCGTCGCGCGAGCGCGGGCGATCTCGATCTCGCCGCTCTCCAACGGTTGACGTAGCGCATCGAGACTTTGACGGGTAAACTCTGGCGCCTCGTCCAAAAACAGGATGCCCCGGTGCGCCTGACTGGCCAGCCCGGGCCGAATCACCGTCGAGCCTGCCCCGACGAGTGCCGCCGGGGTCGCGCTGTGGTGCGGACTACGATACGGCGGTCGGGTGACGAGCGGGCAGTCCGCGGGCAGCAGGCCGGCGACCGAATGGACCGCGGTCACCTCGAGAGCGGCCTCGGTACCGAGGTTCGGCAGCAGCCCGGGCAGTCTGTCGGCCAGCATGGTCTTGCCACTGCCGGGCGGCCCCTGCATGAACAGGCGGTGGCCACCGGCCGCCGCGACCTCGACGGCCAGCCGGCCCCTGCTCTGCCCCGCCACGTCCGCCAGATCCCCGACCTGACCGTCGGTGGAGGCAGCTTCGGCCGTGGGGGCCGCCACGGGCTCGGCGGCGATCTCTCCCCGCAGGAGCGCCAGCACACTGGTGAGATCGACAGCGGGCTCTACCACCGCGCCCGGTACCAGCGCCGCCTCGGCGGCGTTGCCCGCCGGTACCACGACCCGTTCGATACCGGCAGCCACCGCCCGAAGTACCGCCGGGAGCACCCCGCGGACACCGCGCACCCGGCCATCCATCGCCAGCTCGCCGATGAGTACCCGACGGAGCAGGGCGGCGCGCGGCACCACACCGGCCGCGGTGAGGATCGCCACCGCCATAGCCAGGTCGAAACCACTGCCCGATTTCGGGAGGGTGGCGGGGAACAACCCGAGCGTGATGCGCCGATCAGGCCACCGTTGGCCCGAGTTCACGATCGCGGCGCGAATCCGATCCCGTGACTCATGCAACGCGGCATCGGGCAGACCGATGAGAGTCAGCCGCGGAAGACCATTGGCGAGATCCGCCTCCACCTCGACGATGTGACCTTCGACCCCGACGACCGCCACCCCCCGGGCCCGCGCGAGGGCCATCAGAACGCTCCCCGGATGTGCTCGACACGAACCGGACCCGCCGGAGGGCGGGACACCAGGAGGACGTCGAAACGCACCAAGCCGCCTTGCGACCCACGACGGCCTCGGCGGCCGATCCGTAACGCGTCCCGGATCGGGTCTTGACCTCGCAGAACACCAGGCTCTCACCGTCCTGCACAACGAGGTCGAGCTCGCCCTCGCGGCAGCGCCAGTTACGGTCGAGGATCTCGGCGCCGACCGCCGCCAGATGGCGGGCGGCGACATCTTCGCCGAACCTGCCCAGTGCGTCCTTTGCCCGCATCGCCGCTCCCGTTCGCCGGGGGACGGGTGCCCGCCGGTCGTGACCAGCGTGGACGTGGGCGGGCCGGAGAGCCATCCACATGATCGATATGTGGATGGCGAGGGTTTCTCCACAGGAACGAGCTGGGCGGACATCTCAGCGGGGCATCACGGGCTTCGGTGACGGGCCGACTCGCACTGTCGATCCAGGCGACGACCGACCGGAATGAGATGCCGATCTGCCGAACATACCGCCGAGACGATCAAGATGCCGAAGCGATCAAGCGGCCGGGGCTGGAAAGCGTGACGCCGAGAGTCGGCGTCAGAGCTCGGCCTTGGTCAACTCCTCGACGTTGATATCTTTAAAGGTGACTACTCGGACATTTTTAACAAAACGCGCAGGACGGAACATGTCCCACACCCAGGCGTCACGCAAGATCAACTCGAAGAAGACCTCGCCGTCCGTGCTGTTCCTGACCTCGATCTGGTAGTCGTTCGCGAGGTAGAAGCGGCGCTCGGTTTCGATCACATACGAAAAAAGCCCCACCACGTCGCGGTACTCGCGATAGAGCTGCAACTCCATCTCGGTCTCGTACTTCTCGAGGTCTTCCGCGCTCATACAGTCTCCGTGACGCCATGCCGGCTGGTCACAAGCACCCTGTCCTCCAGCCGCAATGATCGTGCTTCCCTCGTCGTCGCCGCATGCGCAGCCACGTTGACGTACGACATCCGATGCTCGTCACACGGTCCGCAGCGCGCCAGCGCCGCCGCGTGGGCCGCGGTGACGTATCCCTTGTGCTGCGCGAAATCGTACTCGGCATAGCGCGTGTGCAACGCACGCATGATCCGGTCCCTCGTCACCTTCGCCACGACCGAGGCTGCCGCCACGCACGCGACCACCCGGTCTCCCTTCACCACCGCCAACGACTCCGCTCCGAAACCGGCGACCGCGAATCCATCCGTGAGCACGTACCCTGGGCGCACAGGCAGGCGCGCCACCGCGCGTCGCATTCCGGTGATGTTGGCTACGTGCAGGCTGACCCGATCGATCTCGGCCGCGGAGATGACGACGGTCGACCACGCCTCGGCGGCGGCCGTCACGTCCTCGAAAACACTCTCACGGATCTGCTCGGTCAGGAGCTTGGAGTCGGCCAACCGCGCCAGCCGTCGACGAGCCTCCGGAGCCAGAATCACCGCGGCGACGACCAAGGGTCCGGCGCATGCCCCACGACCCGCCTCGTCGACCCCTGCGACCGGACCGAGACCATGCCTGTTCAGAGCGCGCTCGTAACCGAACAGCCCCGCATCCCGGCGAAGAGCGGCACCGTAGTGTCTCATGACGGACCGCGGCGCCGAGCCGTCCCTGACGCGCGCGTGCGCGTGGGTCCTCGTGGCATCCGGCGGGGCCGACGGGTGGCGGTCCACGCCGGGGGGATTAGCACGGCAAGGGCGAACAGGGATGCGTCATCCGTGGCCGGGGAGCCCGGCAGCGGCACCGCGGCGTCGTCGGCGGAAGACAACGCGGCCGATGTGGCTGATGTGGCCGACGTGGCCGACCCGGCTGATGTGGCCGACCCGGCCGGCGCACGAGGAGCCGGAGACACCACCGACTCGACGGGAATCCCGGCGAAATCGTTTGGAACGCCCAGGAATCCGAACCGGCCGAGTGGCCAGACACGGACGAAGGCCCGTCCCACCACCGCATGCTTCGGGATCGGCCCGTTCTGCCGGGCATCCGAGGAGGCCCCGCGATGGTCACCCATCACCCACAGGTAGCCAGCCGGGACGGTCAGCGGGCCGAACCGCTGATAGTCGTTCTGGTAGACGTACGGCTCGTCGAGCGGATGGCCGTTGACCGAGACTCTGCCCGCGGTATCGCAACACGCGACCGTGTCGCCGCCGACCGCTATGACGCGTTTGATGAAGTCGGTCTCGCTCGGAGCCCCGAGACCCAACAGGTTCTGCGCGCCACGAACGAACCTGCTGAACGCGTTGCTCGGCGGCGGGACGACGGACTCGGCATGATCGAATCCGGTCCCCTTGCCGTTGAAGACGACGATCTCACCCCGATGCACGTCGCGGAAGTGGTAGACGACCTTGTTGACAAGAACCCGGTCGTCGACGAGCAGTGTCCGTTCCATCGACTCCGAGGGGATCCAGAACGCCTGGACCAGAAAAGCCTTGATGAGCAGGGCGAGCAGAAAGGCGATCAGCACAAGGACCGGGAGCTCGCGGAGGAACGAGCCACGGCCACGGGCCCGCGCCGCCTCGGGCCGGGAAACCCGACGACCGGTGGCTTCCGGACCGTCGGGCTGCGCCTGGTCCTTCGGGCCGTCTGGCTCGGTCGCAGGGCTCGGCTGCGCGCCGTCCGGCTGGCCGCACTCGGTCCTTCCCGGTACCCGAGGCCCACTGGGATCGGATGCGTTCACGCCGCCACCTCGCAGGATCGACCGCCAAACCTCATCGGACCGGTCGACGTGCCACCAGCCGCACCTTGCGACAGCGTTGCGGACCGTGCCGCCTATCTTCTTCCATCAACGGCGACGGCACCTGCACGGGCAACCGGCAAGTCGCGGATGGAGAATCCGGACGCGTCACGGGGTGGCGGTGACCTCAGCGCGCGACCGGCTCACGCTTCTCCTTGATCTTGGCAGCCTTACCGCGCAGCTGACGCAGGTAGTACAGCTTGGCCCGTCGGACGTCACCGCGGCTCACGACCTCGATCTTCGAGACGATCGGGCTGTGGAGGGGAAAGGTCCGCTCCACGCCCACGCCGAAGCTGACCTTACGGACGGTGAAGGTCTCCCGCACCCCGCCACCCTGGCGGCGGATGACGGCACCCTGGAAGACCTGGATGCGCTGACGGTTTCCTTCGACAACCCGCACGTGGACCTTGAGGGTGTCGCCCGGCCAGAACTCGGGCACGTCGGTCCTCAGCGACTCGGCGTCGAGGCTGTCCAGGGTGTGCATGGCAGTCGCTTCCTGAAGAGTTGAGAATGGATCGTCCGCGGCCCCGGAACGCACCGAGACGGACAATCCATGGTCGAGGCCGATCTGGCCGGCATGGGTGGACGCAATCACCGCGAGGTGTCCCGCGGGGAAGACATGCGACCCGAGGCCGCCCGAACCGGTCACGAACCGACGGACACTGCATCCTACTGTGCCACACCTAGGAGAGAGACCGGACCGCCCTACCCCTCGCCCGGCCCCTCGACGTCACGACGATGGATCAGGCCGGTCCCCTCGGTGGGGGCCCGGCACCATCCGCCCGGCAGCCTCGGCAGCGGCGGCAGCGAGTACGGCTCGGTCCGCTTCGGCGAACTCGCGGCGTTCCAGGAGGTCCGGGCGCCGCAACAGGGTACGACGAAGCGCCTGGGAACGACGCCAGCGGGCGATCGCCTCATGATCGCCGGAGCGGAGAACGGACGGCACCTCGGCCCCCCGCCATACCGGCGGACGGGTGTAGACCGGGCCTTCCAGCAAGCCGTCGGAGAAAGAGTCGTCGACGACCGAGGCACTGTTACCGAGGACTCCGGGCAGCAGCCGCGTAACCGCTTCGAGAATCACCAGAGTCGCGGCCTCGCCCCCGGCCAGCACATAGTCTCCGATGGAGATCTCGTCATCGGCCCAGGTCTCGATCATCCTGGCGTCGATACCCTCGTAGCGCCCGCAGCAGAACACCAGCCAGGGCTCGCGCGCCAACTCTTCGGCATAGCGCTGAGTGAACGGAGTCCCCGCCGGGGTCGGCACGACGACCCGGGGCCGGCTACCGGCCACTCGTGCGGTGATCTCCGACAACGCCGCGTCCCAGGGCTCGGGCCGCATGACCATTCCCGGGCCTCCCCCGTAGGGGGCGTCATCCACGGTGCGATGAACATCCGTGGTCCACATCCGCAAATCATGTGTATGGATCTGCAGGGTTCCGCGCTCCTGGGCCCGGCCCACGAGCGACAGACGCAGTGGCTCGAGATAGGCCGGGAAGATGGTGACGATGTCGGCGCGCATCGGCTGCTTTCAGAGATATCGGTTCTCAGAGGTATCGGCTGCCTGCCGGGAAACCCGACCTGCCCGCCAGCCGAAGACCGGGCCGAGGCGGCGCAGCCAACTTCCGGCGCAGGACCCGAGTCAATCGAGATCGAGCAGGCCGGGCGGCGGATCCACGACGATCCGGCCGGCGGGGGGGTCGACGGTCGGCACGATGTCACGGACGAAGGGGACGAGATGCTCGCCACCGTCCGGGCCGCCGATCGCGAGCAGGTCTCCCGCAGGGGAGTGAATGATGTCGGTGACGTGCCCCAACAACATGCCCGCCGTGGTCACCGCCCGCAGGCCGACCAGGTCCCGATCCCACCACATCTCCACGGCCTCGCCGTCGGCGGCATCGTCGTCGAGCGGCGATCCCGCCTGATCCGCGTCGATAGCCAGGAGCACGCCGCGCAGCGCCTCCGCGGCGCCACGATCGTCCGCCCCGCGAAAGTGAAGCAACAGGCGACCCGAGTGCCAACGAGCGCCGGAGACGGTGAGCGGAGTTCCGCCCCCTTCGCGACCGAGGACTGCCCCTACGGCGAACCTGCGGTGGGGCACGTCGGTGCGAATCTCGATCGTGACCTCACCGCGGATGCCATGCGGCCGGCCGATCCGCCCGACGACGATCTCCTCAGCCACGACTTCTCGAGCAATCAGGACGAAGCTCGCGACAGCATCGGCGGATCCTAATGATCCACATCGACAACGTCGATCCGAAGGCCCCGGCCTCCGACACCGCCCATCACCGTGCGCAGCTCACGAGCGGTACGGCCTCGCCGACCGATGACCTTCCCGAGATCTTCGGGGTGCACCCGCACCTCCAGGGTACGTCCACGCCGACCGTTGTTCAGGTCCACCCGGACGTCGTCGGGGTGATCGACGATGCCTCGCACAAGATGTTCGAGGGCCGCCTCCAGCACCTACTGCCCCGCGGTCGTCGGTGCGTCCGTGGCCGGGGCGGCTTCCACTTCCTCTGCCGACTCTGCCGACTCTGCCGACCCGGACTTCTTGGCCTTCTTCGGCGTGGTGGCCGGCCGGTCCTCGGCGCCCGCGGCAGCCCGCGCGGCCGCCTGGAAGATCTCCCGCTTGTCCGCCTTTGGCTCGGCGACCTTCATCGGCGGGGGCGCCGGCAGGTTCTTGAACTTCTGCCAGTCCCCGGTGACCTTGAGGATCGCGAGGACGGGCTCGGTGGGCTGTGCACCGACCGAGAGCCAGTGCCCCACCCGCTCGGCGTCGACCTTGATGATGCTCGGGTCGGACTTGGGGTGGTACTGCCCGATGGACTCGATGACCCGACCATCCCGCTTGGTACGGGCATCGGCCACGACGATGCGGTAGTGCGGCTCGCGCATCTTGCCGAGACGCTGCAGTTTAATCTTGGTTGCCACGGTGGTCGAACGGCTCCAGACATGTCGATGACCACTGGTTTTCCACGGCTGCGCATGGAGCCCCGGTGGTGGGAAGCACCCGCGCCGGACAACCACTCACACATCTCCCGCGCGACACCGCGAGGAACCGCGACACCGCGAGGAATGAGGGCAGCCACACCGGCGCTGGCAGGCAGGGCCTGTATTGAGCTTACAGTCTGCCAGATCGTGACCGCCGCGCACGACCGGGGAGCCCGTGCATCCACCACGGCCGCCTCGCGCGGGTCAACGGCCCCCGCGGGGGCCGCGCGGCGGCATCCCACCGAAGCCGTCCTGCTGCCGCATCAGCGCCGAGAGATCCGGCATGCCGTCCGGAAGCGCGGGGCCCTTCGCCAGCCGCTCCTGCGCAGTGGACTTCTGCGCCTTGGCCTGGGCCGCCCGTGCCGCCGGATTACCCTTGCGGCTGGCTCCCTTGCCCTTCTTCGCGGCCTTGCGAGCCGAGGCGGCCTTCGCTCGACCCATCCCCCCCGGCATCCCCATGCCGCCGGCCATCTGCCGCATCATCTTGCGGGCCTCGGCGAACCGGTCCAGCAACTGGTTGACCTCGGTGACCGTGGCCCCGGATCCACGCGCGACCCGAGCCTTGCGGGACGCCTGCAGGATCCTGGGATCACGCCGTTCCGTCGGCGTCATGGACCGAATGATCGCAACCACCCGATCGACGTCCCGATCGTCGACCTGCGCCAGTTGATCCTTCATCTGGCCCATACCCGGCAGCATGCCGAGCAGGTTGCCGATCGGGCCCATCTTGCGGACCGCGAGCATCTGCTCGAGGAAATCCTCGAGAGTGAACTCGGAGGCGACCATCTTCGCCGCCATGGCCTCGGCCTGCTCGGCCTCGAACGCCTTCTCGGCCTGCTCGATGAGGGTGAGGACGTCACCCATACCGAGGATCCGCGACGCCATGCGTTCCGGGTGGAAGACGTCGAAGTCGTCCAGGGCCTCGCCGGTGGAGGCGAACATGATCGGCCGACCGGTCACCTGGGCGACCGAGAGGGCCGCACCACCGCGCGCGTCGCCATCAAGCTTGGTCAGGACCACTCCGCTGAATCCCACGCCATCGGCGAAGGCGCTCGCGGTCGCGACCGCGTCCTGACCGATCATCGCGTCCAGGACGAAGAGAATCTCATCCGGTGAGACGGCGTCGCGGATGTCGGCCGCCTGCCGCATCATCTCCTCGTCGACGCCGAGCCGCCCGGCCGTGTCGACGACGACCACATCGAAGACCTGCCGGCGCGCGTGCGCGAGCGCGTCGCGCGCGACGCGCACCGGATCCCCGACCCCGTTGCCGGGCTCGGGCGCGAAGACCTCCACCCCGGCCCGCGCCCCGACCACCTGCAGCTGGTTGACCGCGTTCGGACGCTGCAGGTCGGCCGCGACCAGCAGCGGGGTGTGACCCTGGGCCTTGAGCCAGTGCCCGAGCTTGCCGGCCAGGGTGGTCTTACCCGTTCCCTGCAGGCCGGCGAGCAGGACCACCGTCGGCGGGGTCTTGGCGTACCGCAGCGTCGTCGTGCCGCCGCCGAGGATCGCGACGAGCTCCTCATTGACAATCTTGATTACCTGCTGGGCAGGGTTCAACGACGCACTGACCTCGGCGCCGCGGGCACGCTCCTTCACCGCGGCCACGAAGCCACGGACGACCGGGAGCGCGACGTCTGCCTCGAGCAGAGCCACCCGGATCTCCCGCGCGGTGGCGTCGATGTCGGCATCGGTAAGGCGCCCTCTGCCACGCAGCGACGCGAAGACCTTGTCGAGGCGGCTGGAAAGGGTGTCGAACACGCGCACACACTCCGAGATCGCAGACGGACCGCAGGCACCAGCGTACGCACCCGACGACGAGGACAGCACACCCCCGCGTCCGATCAACCGACGACGTCACGCATCGGCCGATCGACGCGGACGCGACGTGCGCGGCCCGGCGAGGCATGCCCGCACGGACACCGACCTGGTCATTCACCTGCCGGGCCCGCCCTCTGCGCTGAGGAGGGCGAGACGCCTCGCCGGACGCTCACCCCCCGGCCAGGAGAACACCGAGGAACATGGCGCGGCTGACCACGGAGCCCCACAGCTCCGCTCAGTGATGAAGCTTAGGTCACATGCCGAACGGCCGGAAGGCCTTGACGCTGAGCACGTTGTGGTCTTCGCCGATCCGGCGGCCACTCGATCGATCAGCCAGCTTCGCCCAACAGGGCGTCGACGAACGCCTCCGACTCGAAGGGAGCAAGATCGTCTGGACCCTCTCCCAAGCCGATCAGTTTCACCGGCATGCCGAGCTCGCGCTGCACGGCGATGACGATCCCGCCCTTGGCCGTACCGTCCAGCTTGGTCAGCACGACTCCGGTGAGATCAACCGCCTGCGTGAACACCTGTGCCTGGACAAGCGCGTTCTGACCGGTCGTGGCGTCGAGCACGAGCAGCACCTCATCGACCGGACCGTGCTTGCCCACCACTCTTTTAATCTTCGCCAGCTCGTCCATCAGGCCTGCCTTGGTGTGCAGCCGGCCGGCGGTGTCGATCAACACGGTGTCCACACCGCTCTGCGTGCCCTGTCGGACCGCATCGAACGCCACCGACGCGGGGTCACCCCCCTCGGCCCCGCGGACCGTGATCGCGCCGACCCGTTCACCCCAGGTCTGAAGCTGATCCGCGGCCGCGGCACGGAACGTGTCCGCCGCGCCCAGCACGACCGTACGCCCGTCCGCGACCAGCAGCCGCGCGATCTTTCCACAGGTCGTGGTCTTGCCCGTACCGTTGACACCGACGACGAGTACGACGGCGGGACGATCCGGGGCCGTCGTGCGCAGCGATCGGTCGGTCGTCGTACCGATCTGGGCAAGCAGCTCGTCGCGCAGCACCGCCCGCACATCCGCAGGCGTGCGGGCACCGAGCACCTTCGTGCGTTCCCGCAGCGCGGCGACCAGCTCGGTGGTCGCCGTAACCCCGACGTCGGCGAGGAGCAGGGTCGCCTCCACGTCTTCCCACGCGTCCTCGTCGAGATTGTCGCCGGACAGCAGGGAGAGCAATCCGCGACCGAGCGCGTTCTGCGAACGAGCCAGCCGCAGGCGCAGCCGGACGAGGCGGCCGGCGGCCGGCGGCGGTGCCTCCGGCGGGATCCGCTCCTGGACCGGGATCCCCGGCGCGGCCGGTATCTCGGCGGGCGGGGCGCCGACGCCCTCGGTCTCCGTCGGGGACGGCGGCAGCACATCGGGAAGACCGATGTCGTCGACCGTCCTGGTCGCCGAATCTCGGGGTACCTCGGCATCGTCACCGACCCCGGGACGGTAGTCGGCGCCCGGGCGCGGGCCTTCCTCGACGGATCGGCGGGGGCGTCGGCGCAGGGCCGTGCCGGCCACCAGGCCCACGGTGGCCAGTACGACGACGGCGATGACGACGATCAGGATGAGGAGCTCCACGTACCGATCCTGACAGATGACGCCACAAGGCCGTGGCGCTCGCCCGGCGGGAGGGCGGCGGCGTCAGAGCGCCGCCCGCTCCCGCAGCCGCTGACTGATCACTGTCGTCACCCCGTCGCCCCGCATGGCCACGCCGTACAGGGCGTCAGCGATCTCCATCGTCCGCTTCTGGTGGGTGACGATGATCAGCTGCGACTTCTCGCGCAGACCCTCGACAGCATCGAGCAGCCGGCCGAGGTTGCGGTCGTCCAGAGCTGCCTCGACCTCGTCGAGCACGTAGAAGGGCGAAGGACGGGCCCGGAATATCGCGAGCAGGAGAGCGAGTGCGGTCAGTGAACGCTCCCCGCCGGACAACAGCGACAGACGCTTCACCTTTTTTCCCGGCGGCCTCGCCTCGACCTCGATGCCCGTGGTGAGCATGTCATCAGGATCGGTAAGCACCAGCCGGCCCTCACCGCCCGGGAACAGCGTCGAGAAAACGATCTCGAACTCACGAGCGGTGTCCGCGAACGCGACGGCGAAGACCTCACGCACCCGCAGATCAACCTCCTCGACGACCAGTAGAAGATCCCGGCGGGTGCTCTTGATGTCTTCGAGCTGCGCGGATAAGAACGCCGCCCGCTCCTGAAGCGCGGCGAACTCCTCGAGGGCGAGGGGATTCACCCGTCCCAGCCGGGCCAGCTGCTTCTCCGCGGTGGCAGCCCGGGCGCTCTGCTCGGCTCGATCGAACGGCACCGCGGTGCCGTCGGGCTCATCCGGCGGGACCAGCGTGCCCGGCCCGAACTCCGCCACCAGGTCGTCCGCGTCGATGCCGTGCTCCTCCAGAGCCTTGGCTTCCAGTGTCTCCACCCGCAGCCGCTTCTCCGCTCGGGCCAGCTCGTCGCGATGGGCGGCGTCGCGCAGCGCCGCGAGTTCGGTGGCCAGGGCGCGCCCCTGGTCACGCACCCCGACCAGCTCCGTCTCGGCGGCCTTGCGCAGTGCGTCGGCCTTCTCCCGCTCCGCCGCGGCGCGAGCCAGCGAATGGTCCAGTCGGTCGAGAGCGACCTGGGCCGCCTCCCCCATCACCGTCGCGACGGCCGCCTGCCGCTCGCGGACCTCGTGCCGACGGGCCGCCGCGGCCCGTGCCGCCCGCTCGTTCGCCGCCGCGCGGATCAGTCCGTCGGCGCGTCCCTGCAGGCCTCGCACCCGCTCCTCGCTGGTACGGACGGCCAACCGGGCCTCGACCTCGGCGGCGCGCACGGCGGAGGTGGCCGCGACGAGCCGGTCCCGTTCATCCGGAGCACGCTCCCCCGCCTCCGGCTGCTCAGATGTCGCGGCGAGCGACGCCTCGAGCTCGGTCAACGCTCCGTATGCCCGATCACGGGCTGTTTCGGCCCGTGATCGGGCAGCCTCCAGCCGGGCGATCTCGGATGCCGCGGCCCCTCCCGAACGATCGAGCTGCGCCATCTGCTCGGACAGCGCCCGGTGCCGGGCATCGGTCCCGTGCAGCGCCGCCAGTGCCGCGTCGATGGCGGTACGGGCCCGGGTCACCTCGGCACGCGCGGGCTCGAACGCCTCGTGGGCGGACTCGACGCGACGGGTCGCCTCCGCCACGCCGGCCTCGGCCTCGTCCGCCGCGGCCTGCAGTTCGATCGCAGACGGCGGGTTCGCGCTGCCACCGATCGAGAGGGGCGCACCGATGACGTCGCCGGCGCGGGTGACCACCCGCAGGTCGGGACGCAACGCCGTGGCCCGCTCAGCCGCTGCCAGATCCTCGACCACGACAGTCCGGGCGAGCAGGGACGACACGGCGGTACGGAACCGGTCGTCACCGATCTCCGCCAGGTCCAGCGCGGCAACGGCACCGGCCGGGAGCGGACCGTCGGCGCTGGCCGCCCCCGGGTCGGTCGCCGCGCTGCCGACAGGGCCGGCGCAGGCGGCGGGATCGGCGCAGGCGTCAGGCTCATCCGCGACGGTGACGGCGGCCACCAGCGATGCTCGGCCGGCGCCCGTTTCCCGCAGCCACGCAAAGGCCGCCATGGCATCTTCCGACGTGCCGACGAGCAGGGCGTCCGCCGCCGCGCCCAGCGCCGCGGCGATGGCCGCCTCCGCGCCGGCGGTCACGCTCAGGACGCCGGCCAGCCGGCCGATCACCTCGAGGGTCGGATCCAGTGCCGGAGCCGGGTCCTCCGCCGTGTTCGAGGCGCCCCGCCCGGTCTGCGCGGTCTGCGCGGTCTGCGCGCCGGTAGCAGCCCTCAACAGTGCCGCGGCTCCGTCGGCCGACGCGAGGGAGAGATGCAGCGCGTCACGTCGCGCAGCCCAGGAGGCGCGGTCACGCTCGGCGCTACGCTCCTCACCGCGCAGGACCTCGAGCCGCTCGGCGGCAGCGGCATGCACCGCCACGGCCGCGCTGTGCCGCTCGGTGAGATCCTCCCGTGCGCTCTCCATCCGGGAGAGTTCGATCTCGAGGGCCGAACGTGACGCCGAGGTCTCGGTCTCCCGCTCCCGCGCGGCGTCGAGTGCCTCGGTCGTCCGTGCTATCTCGTTCTCGGCGCTGGTGGCACGGGACCTGGCAGCCTCCACCTGGCCGGCAAGGCGCGCGATCTCCTCACGGCGAAAAGACGCCGCGCGTGCCGCGGCGATCAGCTCCTTCTCCTCCCGGGCGAGCGCGGCCTCGAGATCGGCACGCCTGGTGACCACCTCGGCGAGCAGGTCCCGATCACGCTCCAGCCGCTCGGTGAGGGCGATTTCCTGCTCCCGGACCGCCGTGGCCTCCTGTTCCAGTTCCTCGGGGTCGCGGCGCCCACGTACGTCGTCGGCCGCGGTACGCAACAGGCGACCCCGTTCGACGGCGAGCGAACGGGTGCCCCGCAGCCGTTCCCGCAGGGATGCCAGGGCGTACCAGGTCTCCTGGGCGCCGGTGGCGCGCGGAACGATCGCCGTCAGGTCGGCCTGCAGCTGCTCCTCCCGGTGGGCGACCGCGGCATGAGCGGCTTCGGTGGTCGTCAGCCGCGCCCGCAATGCCTCCTCGTCCGCGAGGTCGGAGGCGATCGCGGCCCGGGCACGATGGAGATCGTCGGCGAGAAGGCGCAGGCGGGCGTCCCGGAGCGAAGCCTGAATCACACCGGCCTTACGTGCGATCTCCGCCTGGCGACCGAGCGGCCCCAACTGCCGACGCAGCTCGGCGGACAGATCGGTGAGGCGGGTGAGGTTCGCCGACATCGCCTCGAGCTTGCGGAGTGCCTTCTCCTTGCGTTTACGGTGTTTGAGGACGCCGGCGGCCTCCTCGATGAAGGCGCGGCGATCCTCCGGGCGCGCGTGCAGGACCGCGTCGAGCTGACCCTGGCCGACGATCACGTGCAGCTCTCGGCCGATACCCGAGTCGCTCATCAGTTCCTGGATATCCAGCAGGCGACAACCGGTACCGTTGATCGTGTATTCGCTCTCGCCGCTGCGGAACATCAGCCGCCCGATGGTCACTTCGGTGTACTCGATGGGGAGCGCGCCGTCCGAGTTGTCGATCGTCAGGAGTACTTCGGCGCGCCCCAAGGCCGGGCGAGCGGGCGTGCCCGCGAAGATGACATCGGACATGGTGCCGCCACGCAGGGCCTTGGCACCCTGCTCCCCCAGTACCCAGGCGATGGCGTCGACGACGTTACTCTTGCCCGACCCGTTGGGCCCGACCACGCAGGTTATTCCCGGCTCGAGATGCAGGGAGGTCGAGCTGGCAAAGGACTTGAAGCCCCGCAGGGTCAAGTTCTTGAGATGCACCAGTCTCCGGAGCGATGGAAGGGTTCACCGGCTCGACCCGGGATGGCCGGACTCAGCCGACGTTCGACAGAGCCATCCTAGTCGGCAACCCGAAGCACCCAGCAGGCTACGCTCCGAAAAAAGCACGAAGAAGGCGAGGAGCGAGGTTGCCCGGCTCTTCCTGGGTATAGGG
>NZ_CDWRCL010000090.1:0-15097 GCF_977927575.1 Frankia sp. CcCS3 | reverse complement strand
GCCGCCCGGCCGGCGCGACGCCCGATCCGCGCCGGCGCCGTGCTGCTCGCGGCCGATGCCGCCGCGGTCGCGCTCGCCGCGGGGCTGAGCATGGTGGCTGGCGGCTTCGGTCCGACCTGGATCCACGCGTTGTCCACGTCGGGCACCCTGACCACGGGGATCGCACCAGCCTCGATTCTCGCCGCGGCGGTCGACGGGGTCGGCGGCATGCTTGGTCCGGTCGGCCGCCATCCGTCCGGCGCCGAAACGCAGCGGGCGACTCGGGCCCTGTGCCTGGCCGGCGCGGCGCTGGTGGTGGCCTGGCTCGCCCTGCGCGCATGGCGGGACCGGGGCGGGTACACCGGCGGGGGTTCGCCCGGTTCCGGCGGGAACGAGCCCGGCTCGGGCACCGGCCGTCGGCACGACCTGATCGTGCTCGGCTACGGCGGGCTGGCGGTGGCGCTCGGCAGCCCGGTGCTCTACCCCTGGTACCTCGCGCTGTGCCTGCCGGCACTCGCGGTCGCCGTGGCCCTCGCCCGGTCAACCCCGCCGGCGCCCCACCCTGGAACGGCGCCCCACCCCGGGACACCGGGGATGCAACCACGCCGCATGAGGCGCCTCGGGGCAGCCATCGAACGGATCGTCGGGGGGTTCGGGGGGTGGACCACCGCCCTGGTGGTCGTCACGTCGGCCTGGCTGTGCCTGACGACCCTCGCGCCGCTCGCCGCGACCTGGCGGCTGCTCGGGCGCGCCGAGACGTCCCTGGCCGTCATCGGCTGCGCCGGCCTTGCGGCCGCGGGAACGGTCATCACGCTGGTCGTGATCCGGCGGCGGCACGCCACGCCCACCCGCAGACGGCGACCAGTCCGACGTTGCGGACCACCAGGACCAGGCTCATCATGATCCGTCCCTGGACGACGTCGTTGTACCGCCACGGATAGACGACCTGGGAGAGCACGACGCAGATCAGCAGCAGCGCCACCCACCGCCACGACGGTCCACCGGCCGGGACGGTCAGGCCACCGGAGCCGGCGGGCCGGGCCATCGCGATCCAGACCGCGACGAGCGCCATGATCCACACGAGGTACTGCGGGCTGAGCACGCGGGCGGTCACGACCACGACAAGCAACAACGCGAGTGTGCGCCCCACGAGCACACCGGCCCGGCCCGCGCCGTCCGCCGCCGCGGGCGGACGCACCCACCCCCACCACCACAGGGCCGAAATGACGATCACTACGATCTCGGTCAACGAGCATGCAGTGGCCACGCTGCGGGCCAGCGGGGTGTCGAACTGGAGCGAACCGTAGGAATAGCCGGGTGCCGTTCCATGGCCGAGCATGTGGGCGACGACGAACGGCGTCGCGGCCACCGCCTCCACCTGTAGTCCGCGGGCCTGCTGCGCGCCAAGAAACCCGAACGCGTCCCGCCACCACCCGGTGACCGCGAACAGCGCCGCGAGCCCCCCGACGGCGCACAGGACGCCGGCGGCAAGACGTAACCAGTCCGGCGAGGGCGCCGGGAATCGACCAGTGGGCCGGCCAGTGGGCCGGCCGGGGGGCAGATCGGGGGACCGATCGGGGGGCGCCGACCGACCCGGAGACCGGAGCGGCGGACGGGACAGGGCGATCAGCAGCAGGACCGGCCAGATCTTGAGCAGCGCGCCCGCGGCGAGATGAAATCCCGCCCGGCCGGACCGGCCCGCGGCGAGCGCGAGCACGGCCGCGACCGCCGCCGCGGCCGGCAGCAGATCGAAACGGGCCAGCGCCACCGGTCCCAGCGCGGTGAGACCGGCCACCCAGAACCCTGCCGCCGGGACCGAGCGACGCACCAGCGCGGCGGTCAGGACGGCGTCGACGGCCACCATCATCCCAATGAACACCGCTCGATAGGGCAATCCCAGATGGGCGTGAGTTACGTCGGGCAACACGAACACAACTGCCGCGCCCGGCGGATACTGCCAGCGGTCGTCACCGGTGGGCATCCCCTCGCCGCGACCGAGCCCGCGGCCCCACTCCGCATAGATGTGTAGATCGCCGAGCACGCTCTGCTGCATGCCGAACGCCTGGTCGGTCACCACCAGGATGACGAGGACGGCACGGCTGACCAGCCACCATGCCCAGAGGCACCGGGCTGACCGGTCGGGGGTGCCGGCTCCGGGGCGGGCGAGCGCGGCCAGCCGTCCGGGTGCGGACAAAGCCGGCCCCCCGGCCCGCCGCGGCACCGGGAGGCGGCTCGACGGGTCCGCGCGCACGCTCGCGACCGTACCCGGAGGTGCCTGGTGGGCGATGGCGCGCCCTGCGCGCACCCGACAGACGGCATCTCCCGTCACCTATTGTTTGCGCCATATCGAGTCACCACCGCGGCGCGCAACGGAGCGCGCCGTGGCCGGCGGACCGGGCGGCGCGTTCGGCGGCGAAGGGTGGCTCGAAACGCGCCGCGGAGGTGCCTGTGATCCTCGGATCCGGCTCAGCATGGGACACGGCCTGCGTTCAACTGGCGAACGCGGCTCGTCATCTGGGCCTTGACGACGGTATGCACGACCTGCTCCGCACGCCCCGCCGGGCGATCACCGTCAGCGTTCCGCTACAGCGCGACGACGGTCAGCTGACCGTGCTGACCGGCTATCGCGTCCAGCACAACCTCGCCCGTGGCCCGGGCAAGGGGGGGATCCGCTTCCACCCCACCACCGACCTCGACGAGGTCAAGGCGCTGGCGATGTGGATGACCTGGAAGTGCGCGCTGATGGGGATCCCCTACGGCGGGGCCAAGGGTGGCATCGCGGTGGAACCGGCGATGCTCTCCCTACCGGAACGCGAACGCCTGACCCGGCGCTACGCCGCCGAACTCGTCCCGTTGATCGGACCGGAGAAGGACATCCCGGCACCGGATGTGGGCACCGACGAGCAGACCATGGCCTGGATCATGGATACCTACTCGGCGCACACCGGGTACACCGCCACCGGCGTGGTAACCGGCAAGCCGC
Organism: Frankia sp. CcCS3; assembly: GCF_977927575.1. Taxonomy (NCBI): domain Bacteria; kingdom Bacillati; phylum Actinomycetota; class Actinomycetes; order Frankiales; family Frankiaceae; genus Frankia; species Frankia sp. CcCS3. The sequence continues at coordinate 12,135 of NZ_CDWRCL010000090.1, read as the reverse complement.
TGTCCATCGGCGGTTCTGCCGGTCGGGCCGGGGCGACCAGCCTGGGGGTGCAGCTTTCGGTGTTCGCCGCGCTGCGCGAGACCGGGCGCGACCCGCACGCGATGACAATCGCGGTCCAAGGCTTCGGCAAGGTGGGGACGCTCGCGGCCCAGTACCTGCACGACGCCGGTTGCACTGTGGTCGCGGTCTCGGACGCGAAGGGCGGGATCTACAACCCGCAGGGACTCAACCCGGCCGCCCTCATCCGCTATCTCGCCGACGGCGCGGAGACGGTCGTCGGCTACCCGGGAACCGACACGATCACCAACGTCGAGCTCCTGGAGCTCGACGTCGACGTGCTCGTCCCCGCGGCGCTGGAGGGCGTCATCACGGTCGAGAACGTCGACCGGGTCCGCGCGCCGATCATCGTCGAGGGCGCCAACGGCCCGGTGACCGCCGAGGCCGACCAGGTCCTGGACGACCGGGGCGTCCTGGTGGTGCCGGACATCCTCGCCAACGGCGGCGGGGTGGCGGTCTCGTACTTCGAGTGGGTGCAGGACATCCAGGCGTATTTCTGATCCGAGGACGAGGTCAACGACCGGCTCCGGGCGCTGATGGACCGCGCGTACCGCGAGGTCTCCCTGCTGGCCACGACCCAGAAGATCAGCATGCGCAGCGCCGCGCACGTCATCGGGGTCGGCCGGGTGGCCAACGCCCACCAGACCCGGGGTCTGTATCCCTGACCGGCAGCCCTGACCGGCGGTCATAAGCGCCGCGCGCGCCCCGGGCGGCGCGGCGGTCGCGCCCCGGGGTCCGGCAGCCCTGGGGCCGGCAGCCCTGGGGCCGTCGCCGCCTGCGCGACCGCGGCGGCGACCGCCAGCAGCGTGTCGCGATCGTCCGCCGGAGCGGACCGGTTGCGGCGCCGATGCCCGCACCGCTCGCAGACGTGCGTGATGACCAGATCGTGCGTACGGCTCTCCACCGCGACCGGCCGCATCACACCGCCGCACCGCGCCGCCCGATCGCCGGGGTTGACGTCGACGTGCCGCGACGACAGACAGGACGGGCAGTGGTTGGTGTACCCGTCACCACGCACGGCCGTCCCGCAGACCAGGCAGACGAAGTCCTCGGTGGTGCGGGTGAAGCGCCGGCTCACCGGCCAAGAGTAGGTCACCACACGGCGTGCCCCGCCTGCCCGGAGGCCAATCGGTGCCAATGACAGCCAATCGGGGCGCTCTGACCTGGCCGGAACTCTGACCTGGCCAGGACCAGGTGGGAGCCTCCCGCGAGCGTCTCATCAGATCCGCGTCGGGCGGCCGGACCGCGGGCGGGACGTGTGTCGCCAGAGACGCCGAGGATGTCGGACCCACGGGGTGAAATAGTGGGCGGCGCACCATACCGGGCGTGGTACGTCGGCGCACCATCGCGCCCATCGTCCCGGATGCGTCCCGAGGAGGTCCCGCTGTGGAGGCAGCACACCCTCTACCGCCCGAGAGCCTGCCGCCCGAGAAACCAGCGCCCGAGAAACCAGCGCGGGCGGACGTCCCACCCAACGAACTGTCCGATCGCGATCGTCGCATGTTGCGCTTCGAGCAGGGTTGGTGGCGTCACCCGGGGGCCAAAGAGGAGGCGATCCGGGCCGAGTTCGGGCTGTCATCAACACGCTACTACCAGTTGTTAAACCGGGTGATCGATTCGGAAGCCGCGCTGATAGCCGATCCGATGCTGGTCCGCCGGCTGCGCCGGCTGCGGGAGCAACGTCGGGCGGCCCGATCCGGCCGACGTGACCGGGCCGAGGGGTAAGACCACGCATGACACCTGCCACGAACGCACCGCCGCGGCGTCCCCACCGGCGGCGCCCGGACCGGCTCCACACCCTCGGCGCGGGCGTCGTCGCGGTTCTCGCCGTACTCGCGGGCATCCTGGTGGTCAATCTGCTGAACGGCCCGTCCGACGCGGACGGCTCCACCACCCAGGTCGCGGCCCCGACGCACTCGGCGCGGCCGGGCACGGACCAAGCCGGCGGCGGCCGGACCACTCCGGCCCCGTCGCCGCACCGCGCGGCGGCCACGTCCCCGGCCCCCGGCCCGGGGGCCACGAAGACGGCGCCGGCGTCCCTGGAACCGACGCCGGCGCCGTCCGCGTCCACCGCGACGAAGCCGCCGGCCCCGCCGGGACCGAAGGCCACGGCCCCGGTGGTCGTCCTGAACAACTCGCGGGTCGCCGGGCTCGCCGAGGTGGCCGCCAAGCAGGTCGAGTCGGCCGGGTTCCGGGTCGAGCGGGTGGGCAACTACCAGTCGATCTACAACGTCCCGGTGACGACGGTCTTCTACGACGACGACGACGCCGCCCGAGCCCTGAAGGAGGCGATGCCGGGCATCGAGAGCATCGTGCCCCAGTCGAAGACCAGAATCGTCTCCACCGACGCACTGATTCTGGTGATCACCCGCGACTTCCCCGCCCGCCCGGAAAAATGATCACTTGACCGCCGCGCCACGCTCCTCACCGGCGCCCGACCACCTCGCCCCGTGACCGAGGAAGGCCCAGTGACCGAATCCGCGCCACACAGCCCACCCGCCCCCCGCACACCCGCCGGGGGCGCTGGACTCGCCGCCCTGCTCACCGCGCCCGAACGCGCCCTGATCGCCCTCGACTACGACGGCACCCTCGCGCCGATCGTCCCGCGGCCGTCGGACGCCGTCCCGGCGCCGGGGGCGATGGAGGCGCTGCGCCGGATCTCCCATGAGGTCGGCACCCTCGCCGTCATCACCGGACGGCCGGTGGACTCGCTGCTGGAACTGACCGGGCTGGAGAAGATCCCCGACTTCGGGAACCTGATCATCCTTGGCCAGTACGGACTGCAGCACTGGGACTCGGGCAGCCGCGCGATCAGCAGTCCCGAGCCGCTGCCCGGGGTCGCCGCGGTCCGCGCGGCGCTGCCCGAACTGCTCCGCGACGCCCCGGTCGGCACCGCCGTCGAGGACAAGCACCAGGCGCTGGTGGTACACGTGCGGCGCACCGCCGATCCGGACTCGGCGCTCGCCGCGCTCACGCCGGCGTTGACGGCCCTCGCTGAAGACCATGGGCTGGAGGCGGCGCCGGGCAAGCGAGTGCTGGAACTGCGTCCGCCCGGGCACGACAAGGGCGGTGCGCTGCGCAAGCTCATCGCGGCCCGCCAGGCGCGCTCGGTGCTGGTCGCCGGGGACGACTACGGCGATCTGCCGGCATTCGAGGCCGTCGACGAGCTACGGGCGGGCGGGCTGCCCGGTATCACCGTGTGCAGCGACAGCCCGGAGGTCCCGGACGTGATCCGCGAACGCGCCGACCTGGTCGTGGGCGGGCCCGCCGGGATGGTCGCCCTGCTGGAGGTGCTGGTCGAGCGGCTCAGCGGCTGACCGCTCGTGCCCTCTTCGCGCATCCCCATAGGGCGCGCTCAGCCCGCCCCCCGGGGCTCACCCCACCGGCATCCCTAAGCCAACGGCATTTCCGTGAGACATCTGTCGCCGATTCGTGAACCTCCACCGCCAGACAAGACGATCTTGATGGACCGGCGTACAGGGCTGAGCGGATGGCCTACTCTCCGCAGTGTGCGTCGGATGCCGGGAGCCGAGGAAGACACCCTGCCGCGGCTGTGGCCGACTGGCACCGCGCGGGTGCTGGTCGCCTCCAACCGGGGGCCGGTGGCGTTCGCCGTCGGGGACGACGGGAAGCTGCGGATCCGGCGGGGCGCCGGCGGCCTCGTCAGTGGCCTCGGCCGGGTGGCGGCCGACGACTGTGACGGTCCGATGGCGTGGGTGTGTGCCGCCCTCAGTGACGCCGATCGCCGGGCAGCGCGTTCCGCGCCCGCCGGCCGCCTCGATCTCGCCGGCCACGACACCGGCGGCGCCGCCGTCCGGATGCTCGACGTCGACCAGGTCGTCTTTGACCGCGCCTACAACGCAGTCGCGAACCGCACGCTCTGGTTCATCCACCACCTGCTCTACGCGCCGGCGTCGCAGCCGGTCTTCGGCCCGGCGTTCCGCCGCGACTGGGAAGCGTACGAGACCTACAACGAGATGTTCGCCCAGGCCCTCGCGCACGAGGCCGCCCCGGGCGCCTCGGTGCTGATCCAGGACTACCACCTGACCCTGGTCGCCGCCCGGCTGCGGGCGCTGCGGGCGGACCTGCGGATCGCCCACTTCAGCCACACTCCCTGGGCACCGCCGGAGTACTTCCGGATACTCCCGGACGACGTCAGCGAACAGATCCTGCGCGGCATGCTCGGCGCCGACCGGCTCGGGTTCCTCACCGACGCCTGGGCCGACGCGTTCCAGGAATGCTGCCGCGACCTCCTCGGACTGCGGATCGAGCGGCGGGCGGTGACCGTCGGGACGGCCGGGCCGGGACGGGAAGCCGGGCGGCACCGGACGGTGCGGATCGGGGTACATCCGCTCGGCGTCAACGCGGACGAGCTGCGCGGCCGGGCCGCCGCCACCGACGTGGCCGCCCGGGCCGCCGAGCTGGTCGACCTGGCCGGCGGGCGGCGGCTCATCGTCCGGGTCGACCGCACCGAGCTGTCCAAGAACATCGTCCGCGGTCTCGACGCCTACCGGGAGCTGCTGCGCACCCGTCCGGAATGGCGCGGCAAGGTGATGCACCTGGTCTGCGCCTACCCGTCACGGCACGATCTGCCGGAGTACCGGGAATACACCGCCGCGGTGCAACGCCTAGCCGCGGAGATCGAGGACGAGTTCGCCACGGACACCTGGCTGCCGCTGCGGCTGGAGATCACCGACGACTACCCCCGGTCGATCGCGGCCCTCTCGCTCGCGGAGGTGCTCGTCGTCAACCCGATCCGGAACGGCATGAACCTCGTCACCAAGGAGGGGCCGATCGTCTCGATCAGGGATGCCGTCCTCGTGCTCTCCCGGGAGGCCGGAGCCTGCGCGGAGATGGGCACGGCGGCGCTGGTCGTCAACCCGTTCGACATCCAGGCGACCGCGCGGGCTCTGCACACCGCCCTGACGATGCCCGCCCCCGAGCGGCGCCGGCGCGCCGAGGAGCTGGCCGCCGTCGCCGGGCGGCTACCGCCCCAGCTCTGGTTCACCGACCAGCTGCACGCCCTCGCCGCCGACCGGTGACCGTCCGGTCTGCCCTGCCGGTGCCGAACGTCGACGCGCGGACGGCGTTCAGGCGGACCGCGTTCAGGCGGCGACGGCCGCTCGCACCGCGCTGGCCCAGCCGGCGCCGACCGGGCCCGCCTCGACCGTGACGTTGTCGTACCGCGCCAGCAGGGCGGCGATGTCCGGGTGCCGCACCGCGTTCGCGACCAGGTGCATCCGCCCGACATGGGGAGCCATGGCCAGGTCGCTGGCGGAATCGCCGATGGCGATCGCCTCGGCCGGTGACACCCCGCGCCGCTTGAGGTCGTAGGCGACCGCGTCCCCCTTGCCCACACCGTCCGGGACCAGATGGTAGACATGCGGATTCACTCCGAGATCAGGCATGTGGACCGGCGAGATCAGCCCGTTGTCGCGCATGCTCAACCAGGGGAACCCGGTCTCGGCGAGCCAGCCGTCGACCTCCGACACCTCGATCTTCCCGCGAAGCATGACGTCGACCTCCCGGCCGGAGTGCCAGGGGGTGTGCAGCTCCAGCCGCCCGGGGTAGCGCTCGACCATCCGGTCGAGCAGGTACTCCGGTACCTGGTCGAAGTCGGGCGGCATCGCGCCGCGCAGGATCTCGCTGTCGCGCCCCTCGTTCCAGCCGACGATCGCGCCGAGCTCCCCGATGAACCCGTCCGCGCCGAAGATCGCCGCGGCCTCGAGAAGCTGCGGACGGGTACGCCCGCTGACCAGGACCAGCGCAACGCCGGCGCCGTGCAGCTCGGCGAGCGCACGAGCCGGCTCCAGGGTGATCGCTCCCCCCTCCGCCCGGAAGAAACAACCCTTGGGACCGACCATCGTGCCGTCAAGATCGGTATAGACGACGCGGATACTCACTGTTACAGGCTCCCTGGCTCTGGCGTGATCGGGTCGATCTCCGGGCATGGGGGCGCGCGCGGCCGGTACGAGCGGGCAGGACCCGCCCGCACCGGTGAGACCACACCGAGAAACCTCCGACCGACCCATATCATGTCCACAACCAGAGGCAACACCGGTGCACGACCACCCGCGCACGGTCTACAGTACGGACAGACAACTTCATCTGGCTCATCCAGAGGGGCAGAGGGAACGGCCCAGCGAAGCCCCGGCAACCACCCGCATCCCGTGCGCGGCAGGTGCTAATTCCGTCCTGGTGGCAGACTGCCCCGGGAAAGATGAGGAGCTTCTTCATGACACTCGCGCCCGAGCGTGCCACCGGTCCCGCCCTCGACGTCGCGAACCCCGCGGTCTCGCTGTCCTGTCGGCACTGCGGCGCCACCTACCCGCTGTCCCCTACGCATGTGTGCGTGGAATGCTTCGCTCCCCTGGAAATCGCCTACGACCCGGACCTGCTGGCTCGAGTGACCCGAGAGTCCATCGAACGCGGTCCGGCGAACCTGTGGCGTTATGTCGGGCTGCTGCCCGCCGGGCATGACCCGGCGCGGCGGGTCTCCCTCGGGGCCGGCTGGACGCCGCTGCACCCGGCCCCGCGGCTCGCCGCGGAGCTGGGGATGAAGACGCTCTATATCAAGAACGACAGCGCCAACCCCACCCATTCTTTCAAGGACCGGGTCGTCTCCGTGGCGCTCACCGCCGCCCGCGAGCTGGGCTTCACCACGGTCGCCTGCGCCTCGACGGGCAACCTCGCGCAGTCGGTGGCGGCGCATGCGGCCGGTGCCGGGCTGCGCTCGGTGGTGCTCGTACCGCACGACCTCGAGGCCGGCAAGACGGTCTCCACCGGGGTGTACGGCGGGACGCTGGTCGCCATCCAGGGCAACTACGACGACGTGAACCGGTTGTGCAGCGAACTGGCCGGGGAGTACGAGTGGGCGTTCGTCAACGTCAACGTCCGCCCCTTCTACGCCGAGGGGTCCAAGACGCTCGGCTACGAGGTCGCCGAGCAGCTCGGCTGGCGGCTGCCCAAGCAGGTCGTCGTGCCGATCGCCTCCGGCTCGCTGCTGACAAAGATCGACAAGGCCTTCGGTGAGCTCGGCCGGCTCGGCCTGGTCGAGCCGGCGCCGTACAGGGTGTTCGGTGCGCAGGCGGCCGGCTGCAACCCGGTGGCCGCCGCGTTCGCCCGCGGCGTCGAGACCGTCGCCCCGGTCCGGCCCACCACAATCGCCAAGTCGCTGTCGATCGGCAACCCGGCCGACGGCCCCTACGCCCTCGACGTGGCTCGGCGGACCGGCGGGGCGATCACGGACGTGACCGACGAGGAGATCATCGACGGGATCCGGCTGCTCGCCCGCACCGAGGGCGTCTTCGGTGAGACGGCCGGCGGCGTCACCGTGGCCACTCTGCGCAGGCTGCTGCGCGAGGGGCTGCTCGACCCGGCCGCCGAGACCATCCTCTACAACACCGGCGACGGGCTGAAGACGCTTGACCCCCTCGTCGAGACGGGCGGACCGACCGCGACGATCAAGCCGTCGCTGCGCGCCTTCGAGGCCGCCGGCCTCGGCGACGACTGACTCGGGCGCAGCACAGCCCGGCACAGCGCATTCGACGAACTTCGTGGACCACGCCGGACCAACGGAAGGGCCACGGACGACGGCGAGGCGCCGCGGGGGGATCGGAGCCGGGCACGCGGAACCATGGGTCAGCTTGCACTCACTCGTGCCGAGTGCTAAACAAGAGCTGGCACTCTCGTCTAGGGAGTGCCAAGGCTGAAACGGCGAGGCTGCCCGATCCGCGCTGTGTCCGAGGTGCATCACCCGGGTCCGGAGCAGGCGGGAGCCGTCCGTCGCGGGCGTCGTTAGGGCCAGGCCATCGAACCTGCCATCCCACTGGGAGGACCCAGAAACCATGCCGAAGATCATTGCCTTCGACGAGGAGGCTCGGCGCGGCCTGGAGCGCGGCATGAACCAGCTGGCCGATGCGGTCAAGGTCACGCTCGGGCCGAAGGGCCGCAACGTCGTGCTGGAGAAGAAGTGGGGCGTACCCACGATCACCAACGACGGTGTGAGCATCGCCAAGGAGATCGAGCTCGAGGACCCGTACGAGAAGATCGGCGCGGAACTCGTCAAGGAAGTCGCGAAGAAGACCAACGACGTCGCGGGTGACGGCACCACCACCGCCACCATCCTGGCCCAGGCCCTGGTGCGCGAGGGTCTGCGCAACGTGGCCGCCGGCGCCAACCCCCTCGGGCTGAAGAAGGGCATCGAGGTCGCGGTCGAGCGCGTCTCCGAGGAGCTGTCCAAGCAGGCCAAGGAGGTCGAGACCAAGGAGCAGATCGCCTCCACGGCGTCCATCTCCGCGGGTGACTCGGCCATCGGCGGCCTCATCGCCGAGGCGCTGGACAAGGTCGGCAAGGAAGGCGTCGTCACCGTCGAGGAGAGCAACACCTTCGGCCTCGAGCTCGAGCTCACCGAGGGTATGCGCTTCGACAAGGGCTACATCTCGCCGTACTTCGTCACGGACGCGGACCGTCAGGAAGCCGTCCTGGACGACCCGTACATCCTGATCGTCAACAGCAAGATCTCCGCGGTCAAGGACCTGCTCCCGCTACTGGAGAAGGTCATGCAGACCGGCAAGCCGCTGGCGATCATCGCTGAGGATGTCGAGGGCGAGGCGCTGGCTACCCTGGTCGTCAACAAGATCCGCGGCACCTTCAAGAGCGTCGCGGTGAAGGCCCCCGGCTTCGGTGACCGCCGCAAGGCGATCCTGGGCGACATCGCCATCCTGACCGGTGGTCAGGTCATCTCCGAGGACGTCGGCCTCAAGCTCGAGAGCACCTCGCTCGACCTGCTCGGCCGTGCCCGGAAGATCGTTGTCACCAAGGACGAGACGACCGTCGTCGAGGGTGCCGGCGACCCCGACCAGATCGCCGGTCGGGTCAGCCAGATCCGCAACGAGATCGAGAAGTCGGACTCGGACTACGACCGCGAGAAGCTCCAGGAGCGGCTTGCGAAGCTGGCTGGCGGCGTCGCCGTCATCAAGGTCGGCGCGGCCACCGAGGTCGAGCTCAAGGAGAAGAAGCACCGCATCGAGGACGCGGTGTCCAACGCGAAGGCCGCCGTCGAGGAGGGCATCGTCGCCGGTGGTGGCGTCGCGCTGCTCCAGGCGTCGATCACCGCCTTCGAGAAGCTGGACCTGTCCGGCGACGAGGCGACCGGTGCCAACATCGTCCGGCTTGCGCTCGAGGCGCCCATCAAGCAGATCGCCTTCAACAGCGGTCTCGAGGGCGGCGTCGTGGTCGAGAAGGTCCGCAACCTGCCGACCGGCCACGGCCTGAACGCGGCCACCGGCGAGTACGTCGACCTGATCGGCACCGGCATCATCGACCCGGCCAAGGTCACCCGCTCCGCCTTGCAGAACGCCGCGTCGATTGCCGGCCTGTTCCTCACCACCGAGGCCGTCATCGCTGACAAGCCGGAGAAGAACCCGGCCCCGGCAGTCCCGGGCGGCGGCGGCGACATGGACTTCTAGTCCAATTCGTCACCTGCTGTACCCTGTACCACCGTCTGGCCGAGGGCGGCTCCGGTTCTCCCGGGGCCGCCCTCGTGCGTTCGCCCGTGCATCACAGCCGAGGCTCCGACGGCTACCCCAGGAAGCTCGCCGAAGGCGAGCTGACGGAAACCCCGTCTCCACCCTGATGCCAGGGGTCCCCGCACTGCGCCGAAGGCGCCGTGCGGGGCAAGGCTCGCCCCCGCGGACGGGAGGTTCCGCGAGGGCGAGCTCTCCGGCGTGGGAGCGGGCGCCGCTCGGGACGGAGCGAACGCCGGAAGGCACTCCCAAAGGCGACCTTTCCAAGAACGCTCTTCTCGGCCGCCATCGACGGCGATCAAATTACCATCGGGTAATCCAAGAGACAAGAGCTTTATGTCACTCCTTTTGAACAATTCGAAGGTCACCTTCGTTAGACTTCGACCTTTTACCGCGACACGGACAATTAACGCATGCCAGCTTTAGACAGCGGCCACGGCGACAGGCACGATAGCCCTCGTGGTTCAGGCCCCCGCACAGCCGCGCTCCCATCGCCCCTCGATGACCGTTCCCACTCCCCCGGTCACCGTGGAAGATCTCGACACGGGCGGGCATGATGACGCTCGGTTCGAACTCCTGGACGGCTTGTGCGTCCTGCGACCATGGCCGACACCGCTGCGGGCCCGCGTCACGGCGCGCCTGGTCCGGATCCTGGCGGGCACGGCCTCCTCCGGAGCTCAGATCCTGCCGGCCGGGATCGGGGTGGAGCTGTCCCCCCGCAGTCTGCTCGTGCCGGATGTCGTGGTAGCGGCGAGCGGTGACACCGGCCGTCGGCTCCGGGGCACCCCGTCCCTCGTCATCGAAGTGGCCGACGCCAGCACCCGGCGCTACAACCGCACCCTCAAACTCGATCTCTACCGGCAACGCGGCGTGCCGTCCTGCTGGCTGATCGACCCGGACACCGCCACCATCGAGGCGTACGACCTGGTCGCCGATGCGTACCTCGCCACCCGCACGGTCAGCGGGAAGGAGACCTTCACCGCCACTCAGCCCTTTCCGGTGGCGATCCAGCCGGCCGAGCTGATCGACCCGCCCGACTCGGAGTGATGGCGCGACCCCGACCGCTACCCCAGGACGTCGTCGGCGTCGACGATGGTGTAGGCGTAGCCCTGCTCGGCGAGGAATCGCTGGCGGTGTGCCGCGTACTCCTGGTCGAGGGTGTCGCGGGCCACCACCGTGTAGAAGTGCGCCGTGCGGCCGTCGGCCTTGGGCCGCAGCACCCGACCGAGCCGCTGGGCCTCCTCCTGGCGGGAACCGAACGTGCCCGAGACCTGCACGGCCACCCCGGCCTCCGGCAGGTCGATGGAGACATTCGCGACCTTGGAAACGACCAGTGTGGTGATCTCCCCGGTCCGGAACGCCTCGAATAGCCGCTCCCGCTCCCGGTTACGGGTGGAACCCTGGATGACCGGGGCGTCCAACAGCTCCCCGAGCTCGTCGAGCTGGTCGAGATATGCGCCGATCACCAGCACCCGGTCATCGGAGTGCCGGCGGACGAGACGTTCCACCACCGCCCGCTTGCTGCGGGCGGTGGCACACATCCGGTACCGCTCCTCCGGCTCGGCGACGGCGTAGGCCATCCGCTCGTCCTCGGTGAGCGTGACGCGCACCTCGGTGCACTGCGCCGGCGCGATCCAGCCCTGTGCCTCGATCTCCCGCCACGGGGCGTCATACCGCTTCGGCCCGATCAACGAGAAGACGTCGCCCTCCCGGCCGTCCTCCCGGACGAGGGTCGCGGTCAGGCCGAGCCGACGACGGGACTGGATGTCGGCGGTCATCCGGAAGACCGGCGCCGGGAGCAGGTGCACCTCGTCGTAGACGATCAGACCCCAGTCCCGGGCCCCGAACAACTCCAGGTGCAGGTATTCGCCCTTACGCCGGGCCGTCATCACCTGGTAGGTGGCGATGGTGACCGGCCGGATCTCCTTGCGCTCCCCGGAGTACTCGCCGATCTCCTCCTCGGTCAGCGAGGTGCGGCGCAGCAGCTCGTGCCGCCACTGCCGGCCGGCCACCGTGTTCGTGACCAGGATCAGCGTGGTCGCCCCGGCCTGGGCCATGGCCGCGGCGCCGACGATGGTCTTCCCGGCACCCGCGGGCAGCACGACGACCCCCGACCCGCCCTCCCAGAACCCGGCTACCGCACCCTTCTGGTAGTCGCGCAGCTCCCAGCCGTCCTGGCGCAGTTCGATCCGGTGCGCCTCGCCGTCGACGTAACCGGCGAGATCCTCCGCCGGCCACCCGAGTTTGAGCAGTGCCTGCTTGAGCCGGCCGCGCTCGGAGGGGTGCACGGCGATTGTGTCGTCGTCGATGCGGGAGCCGAGCATCGGCACGACCTCTTATGTCTAGGTATAATAAACCTATTTAGTTCATTAATTTATTATATCTCTATATATGAATTGAAACAAACCAAATGCATTAGGATATGTGGACATTCCTGGTTCACAATAATTTTTTTTATTATCTTATCACCAAAAGCCACACAAACAACATGGTATATGTCTATCCATATTTAATTCATAGTACTATATTATAATAAGCAACTGCATATTAT